>NZ_JCBAIQ010000009.1:0-256463 GCF_059772165.1 Paenibacillus sp. TY11
TGGACGTACCGCTGGTGTACCAGTTGTTCCGCCAGGAGCACCGCTGGGTAGCTATGTACGGAAGGGATAAGCGCTGAAAGCATCTAAGCGTGAAGCCCCCCTCAAGATGAGATTTCCCAGTATGTAAGACCCCTTGAAGACGACGAGGTAGATAGGTTGGGGGTGGAAGTGCAGTAATGCATGGAGCTGACCAATACTAATCGGTCGAGGGCTTATCCTAAAGAATAAAACGCAAATGAGTTTCGGATCCAGTTTTCAGGGTGTAACACCTTGAAAGTATGTACAAGAGACATACGAAATACGCATTGAAGTTCATTCACACGATTGTGATGAACCGAATTTCAATACGGTAGAATTTACGGTGTAAATTCATGTTTGGTGGCGATAGCGGAGGGGTTCCACGCGTACCCATCCCGAACACGACCGTTAAGCCCTCCAGCGCCGATGGTACTTGGACCGCAGGGTCCTGGGAGAGTAGGACGCCGCCAAGCAGAGTTTTATGATTATTATTCCCTGATAGCTCAGTTGGTAGAGCACTCGACTGTTAATCGAGTTGTCACAGGTTCGAGTCCTGTTCGGGGAGCCATGTGGAGAGGTGTCCGAGTTGGCCGAAGGAGCACGATTGGAAATCGTGTAGGCGCCAAAAGCGTCTCGAGGGTTCGAATCCCTCTCTCTCCGCCAGAATTATTTTATTGCATGGCCCGTTGGTCAAGGGGTTAAGACACCTCCCTTTCACGGAGGTAACAGGGGTTCGAATCCCCTACGGGTCATAAGTAATATGGAGGCTTAGCTCAGCTGGGAGAGCATCTGCCTTACAAGCAGAGGGTCGGGGGTTCGATCCCCTCAGCCTCCACCATTTATTTTTAATAGCATTCCCTAACATTATCGCGGGGTGGAGCAGTTCGGTAGCTCGTCGGGCTCATAACCCGAAGGTCGCAGGTTCAAATCCTGCCCCCGCAACCAATTAATTTTTTAATGGAAACTACTATGGAACTGTGGTGTAGAGGCCTAACATGCCTGCCTGTCACGCAGGAGATCGCGGGTTCGAATCCCGTCAGTTCCGCCATTTTCACAAAGTTACATTACCCTGTTGGGAGCCATTAGCTCAGTTGGTAGAGCACCTGACTTTTAATCAGGGTGTCGAAGGTTCGAGTCCTTCATGGCTCACCATTCATGAACTTATATGTCATGGAATAATTATATTGCGGACGTGGCTCAGCGGTAGAGCATCGCCTTGCCAAGGCGAGGGTCGCGGGTTCGATTCCCGTCGTCCGCTCCATATTTGCGCCCTTAGCTCAGCTGGATAGAGCGTTTGACTACGAATCAAAAGGCCGGGAGTTCGAATCTCTCAGGGCGCGCCATTAACTTCATAAGCCGGTGTGGCGGAATTGGCAGACGCGCGCGACTCAAAATCGTGAGGGAAACCGTGGAGGTTCGAGTCCTCTCACCGGCATCTATTTCGGGATGTAGCTCAGCTTGGTAGAGCACCTGGTTTGGGACCAGGGGGTCGCATGTTCAAATCGTGTCATCCCGATTTAAAAGGAAAGTCGCTGGAAGCAGCGACTTTTTTTATTATATTATTACCTTGTTGCATAAATCAGTAATCGTCAGGTCACACTAACACAAAAAGTGGGACGGAAGGGATTACTGTGAAGCGATTAAGTTGGAAAAAACAGATGAAACGGCGCTGGAAGCAGTGGAGAAGAACAGTGTGGGCCTGTACCATTTTTGGTGCGGCTTGTCTGCTGGCAGGTTTGGGTATTCTGTTTTCAAATCATATGCAGGCTATGCTGTCACAGCCACTCGCTACTACCGTTATGGCAGAGGTGGATATGGAGGAGTCTTCACATATGACTCCGACCGAAGATCGATCCTCACAGATGCAACTATTGCAAAGCATTCGTACTTCCGGTATAAGCAGGAAGACCCGTCTGTTAACCACCTACGTGTGTGGTACGGAAACAATTTCCTTGGGAACGCTAAGTTCGCAGCAGCTAGAGAGCTTACTGAAGCAACATCCCGATTGGAAGGGACGACTTAATACCAAAGGAGAGGTGTGGCTCGAGCGGAGGGTTGAAGACTTGTCGGAGTCATGCAAAGAGCGTGGCTACATGGGGTTGAGCACGGATGGCCAGCTTACATTGTTTGAAGGGCTGCCTAAAAAGGAGAAAGTTATCCGCACTTTTTTTCAATTGGACGTGGGCTCCATGGAGACGGCCTTGCCAGAAGGGGTGTATAAACAACTTCAGCAGGGAATCCGTGTACAGGATATGAACGAGTATAACAGTGTAATCTCCACTTTTAGTGACTTTGCGGTGGAGCGAACACAGAGGGTATTAAAGCAGCACTATTGATTACAAGTACGGAGACGTTAGGCTTTGCCCATGAGGTGAGGTTTGTAGCGTCTCTTTTTATGTTTTCACTCACGGTTAAATTTTTTCCTCTATTAGATACAAAGTTTTGTTATAATGAAAAGAACGACACATATGTTCGCTTTGTATGGTGCTTGGCCATGATTTAAAGATAGCGCTCGCTGTTGGTTAGTTACGCCATGTTTAAGCGATAGAGGAGAGATTTTTTTGCGTTTTCTAGGAATTGATCCGGGTATTGCCATTGTGGGCTTCGGGTTTGTAGACAAGATTGGCAGTAAGGTGGTTCCTGTGCAGTATGGCTGCATCCAGACGGAGGCCCATACACCAGAAGAAGAAAGGCTGCTTCATGTGTACGAAGGCATGTTGCAATTAATTGATAAATATAAGCCTGATGCGGTAGCACTGGAGAAGCTCTTTTTTAATCGCAACGTTACAACCGCTATGTCTGTAAGTCAGGCACGTGGGGTGCTGGTGCTGGCTGCAAAACAACGTAATTTGCCTATAGGGGAATACACGCCGATGCAGGTAAAGCAGGCTATTGTAGGATATGGTAAGGCTGAGAAGAAACAGGTACAGGAAATGGTTAGAATGTTTCTAAAGCTTCAAGCTGTGCCCAAACCGGACGATGTAGCGGATGCTTTGGCGGTGGCTATTTGTCATGCGCATTCCTATGGACTAAATTCAAAATTAAATGAGGTATTGCGAAAATGATAGATTTCTTGCGTGGTTCTGTGGCCCATTTGGAAAATGAATATGTCGTTTTAGACGTGCAGGGTGTAGGGTACCGGGTATTTTGTCCGAATCCTTACGCCTTCGCCAAAACAGAAGGGCCAGTGGTTATTTACATTCACCATCATGTGAGGGAGGATGCTATTTCACTGTTCGGTTTTGCGACCCGTGAGGAGCAGCAGCTGTTCCGTAAACTGATTGATGTATCCGGCATTGGACCGCGTGTGGCGCTTGGTATTTTAGGAGGCGGTACACCTGCTCATGTGGTGACGGCGATTTATCAGGAGAATATCACATTTCTCACAAAATTACCGGGGATCGGTAAAAAGACGGCACAACGTATGATTCTGGATTTGAAAGATAAGCTGGACGGTATTGGCTCGTTGGGGATGGCGACCGGATTGTTTGCGGAACCTGTCGTAGAAGAGGGCGAAAGTTCGTATTGGGGCGAGGCACGCGAGGCGCTCAAGGCGCTCGGTTACACTGATTCTGAGTTGGATAAGGTATGGAGCAGAATGAAGAAAGATGCGAAACCTGATGAATCTGCCGACATTTTGATGAAGCGGGCTTTGCAACTGTTGTTTGCCGGATAGGACGCTGATGTCCATTAACATAAGTCTGGTGAAAAGAGGAGCGATGGAATATGGATGACCGGATTATTTCCGCCAATTTGATGATGGAAGACCAGACGGCGGAGCTAAGCCTTCGCCCCCGTTATCTAAATGAATATATCGGGCAGAATCAGGTTAAGGAAAATCTGAAAATATATATTGAAGCGGCCAAGATGCGTAAAGAAGCGCTGGACCATGTACTGTTGTACGGACCGCCTGGATTGGGTAAAACGACTCTTGCTAACATTATCGCCAATGAGTTGGGGGTTAATTTGCGTACGACTTCAGGTCCTGCAATTGAAAGACCCGGAGATTTGGCAGCATTGCTGACCAATCTTCAAGAGGGTGATGTTTTGTTCATTGATGAGATTCATCGCCTCCATCGTACGGTGGAAGAAGTCATGTATCCGGCGATGGAGGATTTTGCGCTGGACATTATGATTGGCAAAGGCCCGAGTGCGCGTTCGGTCCGTCTGGATTTACCGCCTTTCACCCTTATAGGGGCTACTACGCGCGCTGGGCTGCTTTCTGCGCCATTGCGTGACCGATTTGGTGTTATTAGTCGGTTAGAGTTTTATACGACAGACGAGCTGGCTTACATCGTGTCCAGGAACGCGGATATTATGGAGATTGAGATTGTCGGGGATGCGGCGGAGGAAATCGCATTGCGTTCACGGGGGACACCGCGGATTGCTAACCGACTGTTAAAAAGGGTGCGTGATTTTGCCCAAGTTGCCGGAGACGGTATCATTCATTCAGAGTTGGCCGCAGAGGCGCTAAAGAGACTTCAAATAGATCCACTCGGGCTGGATGAAATTGATCATAAAATGCTTAAGGCAATGATTCATTCATTCCGAGGCGGACCTGTAGGATTGGACACAATTGCTGCAACCATTGGTGAGGAGAGCCAGACGATTGAGGATGTGTACGAGCCCTATTTGTTACAAATTGGTCTTTTACAAAGAACACCTCGGGGACGAACGGTGACTCCGGCGGCATATGCTCATCTTGGAATTCCCATGCCAACGGATCCACGGTGATTAGGAATGGTGTACTTTTAATAATCATTCCAGCGCAACTATGGTGAATAGGATATTGGCGGGACGGATGGATTGATGAAAGAGAGTGTGTAAGTAAGATTCGAGCGGGTTCAAAATTTTGGTTTATTACGCCGATGTATTTAAAGGGACAGACAAGGGTCGAGATCCCGATAAATCACCAATATAAGTGCTAGACAGCTAGAATTGGGGGAGCCAGAAATGAGTGGAGAAGCATTGAACCGAAAAAGGATTTTCGGTGCATGGACGGGCCGGGCCAAACGAGCAGCAGCGATTATGGTATTAGCTACAGTTTGCATACCCTGGTCTTCGGGTGTTCACGCTGCTGCCATCCAAGAGGATATTCGTGTAGTGATCTTTGCGGATCTAGGTAGCAAATATAAAGCGACAGTCCCCGCTGTAACCTTGAAATCATCAGGGGGTCTGAGTGTCGGACAGAACAGTGGAGGCAGTTTTCAGGCTTGGATGGGACTACCGGACAGCACGGCTCGTTTTAGTGTAGACAGCTATCGTGTGAAGGTACTTGAAGGAAATGAAGCAGCTGCGATAAAAGCGGCTCAAGTACTGCAAAAGACCAATGATAAACCTACGGTTTTTATCGGTTCAAAAAACGGTAGCTCTGTCTATCAGGTATATGCGGGAATATATGCAAGTGAACAGGCCGCACAGGCTGCTGTACAGCGGATTTCTTCCGCAACCGGAGCGCAGGCCGAGGTTAAGGGAAACAAGCATTGGTCTACGGGAAGCTACGGAAGCGAGCAGGAGGCTAATCTCGTTCGAACGACAATTGCTGCCGCAGGCTTTGATGCTTTTACTGTGATTCAATCAAGAGGTCAGTATGCTGTGTGGGTTGGAGAAGAAAGTAATGACAGCAAGCTGTCGGCTTTGAAAACAGAGTTGGAGAGCAAGCAGCCCAGACTCACGCTTTCTAAAGTTAATGCTACTCAAACCGGCCTCATCATAAGACAGGAAGCAGGAGTAACGACAGGCTCGCAGGTGATGTCTCATTACATGTTAAGTGGTTCTGATAATAGCAAGGTAATTGTCAACGGCGGTAATAATGGAATTCAAGTGGTCGAAAGATCACAGCGTACATATCGCGGAGACATGGAGATTGGCATAACGTCAGGACAGCTGGCGCTTGTAAATGAAGTCCCTATGGAGCAGTATTTGTATTCCGTGGTAGGAGCAGAGGTCTATTCCTCATGGCCAGACGAAGCTCTCAAGGCTCAAGCGGTAGCGGCTCGCAGCTATGCGCTTGCCCAAGGCAATCGGTTTCAAATCGGCAACGTGGTAGATGGAACGTTAAGCCAGGCATACAACGGTAAGAGCTCGGAACATGCGAATGTCAACGAGGCTGTAGATGCAACGGCTGGTGAAGTAATTAAAAGTGGCGGGAAAGTGGTCGAAGCTGTATTTTCATCTAATGCGGGCGGTGTGACAGCAGATGCTTCCGAGGTGTGGAACAGTGGTGGCGAAGCGTTTGCCAGCATAGACAGCTCGGGAGATACTTCGGCGCAAAAAGGAGCACAGGAGTGGTATCATGTACTTCTGTCAAGCGGCAAGACTGGTTATATTCGTGAGGATAATGCCAAGGAACTGGAGGGAGTCACGGAAGCGGGGTTAGACAAAATCACCGTCACTGCGGAAAATACAAATGTACGTCCTATTCCCCAAATCCAATCAACTGCTGCGCCAATAGCTAAGGCGCAGCCGGGTGAAGAGATGATTGTTTTGGAAAAGGTGCCTCAATCCGGAGACTATGCATGGGTGCGGGGACCCTTTACGGCAGCCCAGATTGCTAAATCCTTACAAGGGAAAGTAACGGGCACAGTACCGTCCTCTATTAATCACCTCGATGTCACCAAGCGTGGTCCGTCAGGGCGAGTGTTGGAGGTTGAAGCGAACGGATCACCTTTGAAAGTGAAATATCCGGATATGTATCGCTCAGCGATGGGAGGGCTCCCGAGCACACTGTTTGATATTGCGAGTACCGGCAGTTATACTGTACTAGGCGCTGATGGGGCTACTTCTCATGTAAGTGGTACACAAGGCACTCAAATCTTGTCGTCTTCTGGTAGCAGCATTTCAAGTGGTAACGGGGTGATCGTCATGAATGATGATCGTCATGCACGAGTCATTGACAAAACACAAAGCTTTATTTTTACAGGCAAAGGGAATGGTCATGGTTTGGGCTTATCACAATGGGGTGCCAACGGTTTGGCCGAGCAGGGGTATGATTACAAGAAAATTTTGCAACACTATTATAAAAATGTGGATATAGTTAAGGACTGACCAATATATGAACGTAAACGACTACGATTTTGAACTACCTGAAACATTAATTGCACAGACGCCTTTGCTTGATCGGAGCGCTTCCAGATTACTAACATTGAACAAAAATAACGGTGAAGTGGGTCATCATACATTTTCCGATATTGTGCAGTATCTTCAGCCAGGGGATACGCTGGTGTTGAACGATACGAGAGTGATTCCTGCACGCTTGTTCGGGATCAAGGAAGACACGGGAGCTAAGGCCGAGGTTTTACTGCTTAAGCAACTGCAAGGGGACCGATGGGAAGCATTGGTGAAACCCGGTAAAAAGCTGAAAAAGGGAGCTGTTATCGTTTTCGGTGATGAGCTGAAAGCAGTTATTGAGGAAGAAGGAGATATGGGCGGAAGGGTGCTTTCATTTTCATATGATGGTATTTTTCAGGAGATCCTGGACCGTCTGGGTCAGATGCCGCTTCCGCCATATATCAAGGAGCAACTGGATGATCGTGAGCGTTATCAGACAGTTTATGCTCGGCATGAAGGTTCTGCTGCGGCTCCAACGGCAGGGCTGCATTTTACAGAAGAATTGCTGGACCAAATTAGAGAGAAGGGCGTTACCGTTGCCTTTATCACACTTCATGTCGGTTTAGGGACGTTCAGACCGATGTCCGTGGATACGATTGAAGAGCATGTGATGCACGAAGAATATTATTCATTGTCGCAGGAAACGGCGGATATACTCAATGAAACCAAGGCGCGCGGCGGAAGAGTCGTGGCGGTGGGAACGACCAGTTGCCGGACGCTGGAAACGGTAGGTAATAAATTCGTAGATGGAGTATTACAGGCTAGCAGTGGCTGGACACAGATTTTTATTTATCCAGGCTATGAATTCCGCGTGGTGGATGCGATGATTACGAATTTTCATTTGCCTAAATCCACCTTGGTAATGCTGGTCAGCGCACTGGCGGGCAGGGAGAATATTATGCATGCTTACCAGGAGGCGATTGACCGAAAATATCGGTTTTTCAGCTTCGGGGACGCAATGTTCATTTATTAATTAAGGATGGTAGAGAAAATATGGCACCAGCAATAAGATACGAGCATATTAAAACCTGTAAACAATCGGGAGCCCGTCTCGGGCGTGTACACACACCTCATGGAGTTATTGAGACACCAACCTTTATGCCTGTGGGAACTCAAGCTACTGTTAAAACGATGAGTCCTGAGGAACTGAAAGCGATGGATGCTCAAATTATTTTGAGTAACACGTACCATCTGTTTCTTCGTCCCGGCCACGATATTATCCGTGAAGCGGGCGGACTGCACAAGTTCATGAATTGGGATCGCCCTATACTAACGGACAGCGGTGGGTTTCAAGTGTTCTCATTGAGTGAAATGCGTAAAATTACGGAGGAGGGCGTTCATTTTCGTTCCCATCTGAATGGAGATAAGAAGTTTCTTTCGCCGGAAGTGGCGATGGAAATTCAAAACTCGCTTGGCTCGGATATTATGATGGCCTTCGATGAATGTCCGCCGTTTCCGGCTGAATATGAGTATGTGAAAAAATCGTTGGAACGCACCAGCCGTTGGGCTGAGCGTTGTTTGGAGGCACACGCGCGTCCTCATGATCAAGGGTTGTTTGCCATAGTTCAAGGAGGTATGCATGAAGATCTGCGCAAGCAAAGTGCAGCGGATTTGACTTCCATGGATTTCCCGGGGTATGCTATTGGTGGACTGAGCGTAGGTGAGCCGAAGCATTTGATGTATGAAGTGCTTGATTACACGCTTCCTCTGCTTCCCACCAACAAGCCAAGATATTTGATGGGCGTAGGTTCTCCGGATGCCTTGGTTGAAGGCGCTATCCGTGGTGTGGATATGTTTGATTGTGTACTTCCAACGCGAATTGCTCGCAACGGGACAACGATGACCAGCCAAGGTCGTCTTGTCGTTCGCAATGCCCAATATGCAAGCGATTTTGGCCCGCTTGATCCGGCTTGTGATTGTTATACCTGTCGCAATTATTCACGTGCTTACTTGCGACATTTGATTAAAGCGGATGAAACCTTCGGGCTCAGACTGACAACGTATCATAATTTGCATTTCTTAATTCAATTGATGCGTAATGTCAGACAAGCGATTATGGATGACAGGCTGCTTGATTTCCGCGATGAATTTTTTGAGCAGTACGGTCTTCATGATAATGATAAAGGCTTTTAAGTTTTAGGGAGAGTATACGAAAGGGGGATTTAACATGTTTCATTTTGCTACAGCCGCTGCTGCACCCGCTGGAACTGGCGGACTTTTTCAAATGATCTGGCCACTGGCTCTGATGTTTGTGATCTTCTATTTCTTGCTGATTCGTCCGAATCAGAAAAAACAAAAGCAGCGTCAAACGATGCTTCAAGCTTTGAAAAAGGGAGATAAAGTGATTACGATCGGAGGTCTTCACGGTACAATTGTGGAGATTACGGATGATGTAGTAGTTTTGCGTGTGAATGATGTCACGAAGCTGACCTTTGACCGTAGTGCAATCAGCAATGCGATTGCAAAAGATACGGCATCTGAGGAAGTTGTTTCCAAATCGTAAAATGCTGATGACCGATATGCAAAAACCGAGCCTTTGAGGGGGCTCGGTTTTTTTGTGTTGTTTCATAACATGGGCACATACATTTTGATTATTTGCTGAGGTTAATGCCGAACATCCCGCCACCTGCGCCTATGACAAACGCGACTCCTAAGTGTAACAGGTCCTTGCCGTTCATGCCCGCATCCAATGCCAGAAAACCGACCAGAAGAACGATTAGTCCATACAGGATGCCTGTAATACCGCCTTGATACCAGCCTTTGTTCGTGGATCTTTTACCGGCGACGAAGCCGCCAGATAGCATGGCGAATGCGTGGACGATGTACGTATACAATGATAAGTCCTGTTCCTGCATCTGTGTCAGCCACAAGAGTAGTGAAAGAATCAATGCGCCAAGCAGCATCCATGCAAAAGCATAAAATAAGCCGGATAAAATGGGATGGGCCAGACGAAACGAACACCAGCGGCGAATGAGCTCCATTGATAATTCCTCCTGTACCAAGGTTTGAACTATTATCATTCTATGGCCAAGCCTCCCGGCTTAGTACCAAGTCGTAAGCAGACTTTTTCTTTATTTCAATAATTTAGCCTTTTGTTTTTTGTATGAGCCATGTGAGGAACGGTCAGAATACGTGTACAATGAACGACTAATGTCTTGTCGCAAGTACAGGAGAGGAGGCGAACATATTGAGTCACGAAATTTTTGCTCATATTTTTCGGACGCTGCTCATGTATTTTATTGTATATCTGGTGATGCGTTTGATGGGTAAAAGGGAGATCGGAAAATTGTCTGTTTTCGATCTCGTAATATCCATTATGATTGCGGAAATTGCTGTATTCAGCCTGGAGGATATAAAACGTCCACTTTATGAAGGGTTGATTCCTTTAGGAGTGCTGTTAATTTTGCAAATCGGGATTTCCTATTTCAGTCTGAAAAGTCGGCGTCTGCGCTTACTATTCGATGGTAGGCCCAGTGTATTGTACTCCGATGGACAAATAAACAAGGACGAAATGGTTAAGCAACGTTACAATTTAGATGACTTGCTGTTACAACTTCGCGAACAAAATATAGAAAGTCTGGATGAAGTTGAATATGTCATTTTAGAAACGACAGGTAAGCTCACGGTTATAAGCAGGGATGATAACGTTAGAGCTGAACACGAAAAAATGAAGCAGGAACTAAGCGAAAGAGATTTGACAAACAAAGAGCAACAAGTGAATAAAGTCCATCCCTCTCCGCAAATCGGCGGAAAGTTTAGATATGAGGGACTGCCTATTCCATTAATTATGGACGGCAAGGTGTTGGACCGAAATTTGGAACGGATGGATATGAACCGTTTTTGGCTTAAAAATCAGATTCAAGCGAAGGGACACAAAGATTTTAAGGATGTTTTCTTATGCTCGGTTAACCATAGAGGTGATGTGTATATTACACCACCAGCCTATGGGGAATCTTCGGATTAGATTTTCGATTAGATTTCTTTGGCTTTAAACCATCTTCTCAGAATGGGAATGCGTGTAAGATTGTCCCAGTCAATCATTTTGATTGAGGTCATCAGGAAAAGGTACAGTATAATTCCCAAGCCTGCGGCAAAAATAAACTGAAGCCACATTTGATCGAACAACGTTAGATGTCTATAGGTATATAATACCGCAGCCGCCATGATGATCATGCCCATCCCGGTTTTCCAGAAATCGAGCAAACGTACACGAAAGCGAAGCAGTCTGCTGACACTGAAGCCATGTAGGAGGGTAACAATAGCACTGTTAATACAAATGGCGATGACAGCTCCGTAGATACCGTACTGAGGCTGGGAAGCAAGCCAGACAATCAGCACAATTTTGATGACGGCTCCGATAAAGGTATTCAATAAGGCACTTCCAGGACGATCTAACGCCTGAAGTGCTGCCTGAAGCGGGGCCTGAATGTACATAAAAAGAGCAAAGGGTGCCATGAGCTTAAGCATACCTGCAATATCGCCATTATTGTAGAGTAGCAAACACAGAGGCTCTGCCAATACATACATGATAACGGCAAATGGGGCTCCTGCAACCAAAGCGAGTCGAAGCGATTGATGCAAACGTTTGTGAATGGCTGTAATATGCCCTTTGGCAGCCGCTTCGGATAACGAAGGGACGAGTGAAACCGCTAGCGAACTGGTAAGGACACCGGGTAGTAATAACACAGGAATGACCATGCCCTGCATGGCTCCATATTGTGCGGTTGCCACGCCAGTTGCAATGCCTGCTACGGCGAGGCTGCGCATGCATAAGATAGATTCGAGCAAATAGGATAACGAACCGACAAGCCTTCCGGCAGTAACGGGAACGGATATAGACATAAGACGTGACAAAATGGATGACTGCTCGGGATGAACCTCAGAGGGTAAAGATGCCTTCGGTTGAAGGATGCGATCTTTTCGCTGGTTCCACGCGTATTGCCATAGCAGCACAATCATACCAATGAATTCACCCGCCAGAGCACCGAGCATGGCACCTGCAGCAGCGTAGGCTACCCCATGGGGAAGTAACAAGTAAGCAAACCAAATGACGCAAAAAATGCGCATGACAGTCTCCGCAATGGAGGAGCTGGCGGACGGGATCATATTTTGTTTTCCCTGAAAATAGCCCCTATAAGCTGAGGAAACAGCAACAATGACAATCATTGGGCTCATGCTCACAAATGTATAGTATACGCGGCTGTCGGTCAGGAGATGGCTTGTGATCCAAGGTGCAAACACAAGACAGAGCACCATGGCGATCAGGCTGAGTGTAACGGTGAAGCGCAGGCTGGTGTGCAAAATACGCCGCGACATTTCGGGTTGTCCCGCCGTTTCAACTTCGGCTACAAGCTTCGCTACCGCAAGAGGGATACCCCCGGTAATAAGAGTCACCAGTACGATAAAAAAGGGATACCCCTGCTGATACAAGCCAACTCCTTCGGGGCCGATGATGCGCGGGAGTGCGATTCGGGGAATAAAACCTAGTAGTCGATTGATGATTCCCGCTGCCAATAAAATAATTGCTCCATGGATGAATGTCTGCTTTTTCAATCGCAACTCCCTCTTCCCCAAAATGTAATTCTACGTCTATGCGTTACTTTAGAAGATATGCTGGACCTGTCCATGTTCATGACAAGCTTTTCCGTTCAGAAACAAAGTGATCAAGGCAATAAGAGGGAGGGTGGTGAATTCTGCTATTGACGGACGAAATGAATGCATATATTGTTGATTTACGGCTATTTTCGACGAAAAGAAGGGTTTTCCAGGATCAGGACAGAAATGTTCTATAAAGCAGTCAATAACCCCGCTAATTGCTGATCTGCGGAACCGGAGTCGCTGGGAGGAGGAACAGCCATCGTGGGTATGGAAGAGCTGGATGAGCAGGACTGGGATGACGCAATTGAGATGCTATGTCAAAGTAAGGCGGACGAGCTGATTCTCGTAGGCTATAAGCATGTCACAAGTAAGGACGTGTGGAATTGCGTCAGCCATAAATATGAAAAGGAGGGTATTCCTCCGCTGCACAAGCTCGTTAACGATATACTTTCCCTTAAAGCGACGAGCTTTATGAACTATTTGACTATGTCCGCATTACGGGGCTCCACTTTCGAATAGAGGGGGGTCTTTTTTTGCGTTCAAATTGACTGCTTTTTGAGGGGTAGCTATAATAGGAATATTGAGAATGAAAGGGGAACATGGGACGGAATGAAAAGAATTTTAAGTTTCATCGTGGTCGTGCTCATAACTACTGGTGTTATGGTCGGGACAAGCCCGGGCCTGCTGAACAGTTTAAAATTAGGCCTCGATTTAAAGGGAGGCTTTGAAATTTTATATGAAGCCCAGCCTTTGGAAGCCGGGCAGAGTGTAACCAGACAGTCTCTTATACAAACAGCTCAAAGTCTGGAGAGACGGATAAACGCGCTTGGTACAACTGAGCCGGAAGTAACAACGGAGGGTACCAACCGTATTCGTGTGCGGCTTGCTGGTGTCTCCAATGAAGCAGAAGTCCGCTCCATGCTGAAAAAGCCTGCCGAGTTGACCTTCCGCAGTGCAACGGCAGCGGATGCTAAAAAGCCAGGCCAATACAGCAAAATTGAGCTTCGCGGTAATGATTTTGTGGAGAATGGCGCTGTTGTCGGCTTTGACCAGCTGAACCAACCTGAAATTAGTATCAAAGTAAAAGACAAAGCCAAATTTGCAGAGATTACAAAGCGACTTCTTAACAAGGAGTTGGCTATTTTCCTGGATCAGGAATTGCTGTCTGCACCTACAGTACGTGGAGAATTGACGGATGGCAGTGCGTCTATCACAGGCAGCTACACTCGTGATGAAGCGAACAAACTGGCGGATACGATTAATCTGGGTGCACTTCCGCTCAAGTTGACGGAAAAATATTCTCAGAGCGTAGGCGCAACGCTGGGTCAACTGTCACTGGATCAAACGATCCGTGCCGGTTTGATCGGCTCGATCATTATTCTGGTATTTATGATTGCGATGTTCCGTGTACCGGGACTAGTGGCTAGCTTCTGTCTCATCGTTCATACCTGGGTAGTGCTTGCGATCTTCTATTTGGGCGGTTTCGTGCTTACGCTTCCGGGTATTGCAGCCTTCGTGCTCGGGATCGGGATGGCGGTCGATGCCAATATCATTACGTATGAACGGATTAAAGAAGAAATCAAGTCAGGCAAAACGATTCGTTCTTCTGTCATTGCAGGTAGTAAGGCCTCGTTCCGTACCGTTATGGATGCCAATGTTACGACAATTATAGCAGCAGCGGTTATGTTTGGTCTGGGAACAGGCTCCGTTCGAGGATTCGCTCTGGTGCTCATCGTTGATATTGTCACCAGTATTTTGACGAATATCTTCTTCTCCCGCTTCTTGCTGAATCTGCTGGTTAAAGCGGATGCTGTGAAGAAGCCAAAGTATTTTGGTGTGAAGGAGAGTGATATCAGTGCGCTTTAATTGGAACTTGAAATATATCAAGATGAGCAAGTGGTTTTACACGTTCTCGATTATTATCACACTGCTTGGTATTTTAAGCTTATCGATATTTGGTTTGAATTACGGGGTGGATTTCCGTTCCGGTTCCAATGTGGATGTCAATCTGACCAAAGTAGTTACACAAGAACAGATCCAGACTTTGCTGAACGAGCAGGGGATCGGCAAAGAGGTTGATTATACGCCGGGTAAAGAACGCTTCGGTATTCGCTTCTCGCAGGTTTTGACGGATCAGCAAGTGAATAACTTTAAGACTTCTTTTAATAAAGAGCTTGATCCGAAGGCTTCCTTTGAGGTCAATACAGTGGATACGGAAATGGCGCAAGAACTAGAACGAAATGCGTTATGGGCGATTTTATTGGCTTCTGTGGCTATCGCTATTTATATCTCAATCCGTTTTGAATGGCGGTTTGCCGTTGCAGCAATTGTTTCGTTGTTGCATGATGCCTTCCTCGTCATCAGTATTTTCTCGATTTTCCGTCTTGAGGTGGATTTGACCTTTATTACGGCAATTCTGACGATTGTCGGTTTCTCCATAAATGACACCGTCGTTATCTTTGACCGTATTCGTGAAAACCTACGATTTGCGAAGAAGAAGTCCAGGGATGACTTGGAGCAGGTAGTCGATCACAGTATTGCGCAGACAATGACTCGTTCACTTGCAACCGTGTTTACTGTGTTTATTGCCTCCTTATGTTTGTTCATTTTTGGCGGCGAATCGATCCGTATGTTCTCACTCGCGATGGTCATCGGTTTGTTGTTTGGTGCATATTCTTCCATTTTCATTGCCAGTCCACTGTGGGTGGCTATGAAGGGGAAACAAAAATCTCCGACAGCTGGCGGTGGCGCGGCCAAAACTGCAAAATCTTAAGTTGCGCAAATACCAGTAGTATAAATTAAAGAGGAAGCCGCGTCTGCTTGGGCGCGGTTTTCTAAGGTTTTGAGATTTACCTTGAGCCAAGGCCCAGTAGTGGACACTTGAATGTGAATGGTTTTGTTTGAGGAGTTCGGTTATATTTGAAATGGAGCTTTACCGGGAAATGGTTAGTTCAGGATTGAGGGGGAAACGTTGTGAATAGCGAACGCAGCCGATCATTGGAAACTGCGGCGTTGAGCGGGATTGTAGGTAATCTCGCGCTGGCTGTTCTAAAGGGAACCGTCGGTTATGCAGCAAACAGCAAGGCGTTGTTGGGGGATGCACTGCACACGGCTGCGGATAGTGCTTCCCGTTTGCAGGAGCTTCTGTTTTCCAAAGGTGGTACAGGGCACGGAATGCTGGCACGTTTGCGGAACGGTGAAAAAGTTCGGACTGTCATATCTGTGGTGCTGGCTATTTTGGTGCTGATGAGCGGTCTTCAGCTAGCTATCTCGGCTGTTCGCTCATTGAGCAGTTCGGAACCGCAGGCTCCCGGTCTGTATGCATTAATTACCGTTTTTGTTGCTTTGGTGTTGAGAGAAGCGTTATTTCAGTTTCAATATCGCTACTCGATTAAACATGGTCATAAAGCGGAAGCAGATCGGTACGCTAACCATGAACGGTACTCGCTGTATGCATCGTTGATTGCATTGATCGGCATGATCGGCGCAATGACTGGTGAAGCAATGGAATGGCCTGCATTATTATATCTTGATCCAACCGCAGCTTTGCTGGTAGCCTGTCTGGTGTTGCGTAAAGGATATCTGATGGTAATGAATACCGTTTATCAGGTGCCTGCTCAGCCCTTGCAGGAGGAAGACTCTCAGCGCTTTATGGAGACGATTCAACGGGTGCATGGTATTGTAACGGTTGAACACTTACATGCCCAGGAAACGGGCCATTTCATAACAGTTGATGTAACAATAAGCGTCAACCCCCGGATTACGGTGCAGGAAGCGCAGGAAATTGCTGATCGGGCAAAAAATTTACTGTTAGCCCGTTTTCCACAGGTGACCCATGTACAAATGCAGTTCATTTCTTATCAAGCCGGGTATCCTTACAAATCCAATCATGAACTGCCAGATAATGATGTGTCGTCCTTGCTGCAATAAGTAGGGCGACTATGAAAGAAAGGTGAATAGGATTGCTTCATTCGCAGTACAGATGGAAGACCCCGGAGGTTAAGCTGGAAGCGGCTCAGTCGTTGACAGAAGAGCTGGGGATTTCACCATTGTTGTCCCGGCTTTTAGTGAACCGGGGCGTCACTACGGCCGGGGAAGCAAACCGCTTTTTGTACGGAAGCGTGGATGATGTACACGACCCTTTTCTGCTTCTTGGCATGAAGGAGGCCGTGCCGAGAATACGCCAGGCTCTGGAGCGTGGCGAGCATATATTAATCTATGGCGATTATGATGCGGACGGAGTATCCAGTACATCATTGATGATTCAGCTTATGCGTTTTCTGAAGGCTTCTTATGATATTTATATTCCCCATCGTTCTAATGAGGGATATGGTCTGCACAACCATGCCCTTGATTGGGCTCACCAGCAGGGAGTTACGCTGGTCATTACGGTGGATACGGGAATTAGTGCAGTAGAGCAAATTGCTTATGCGACTTCCTTAGGGATAGATGTTATTGTGACTGACCATCATGAGCCGCCTGCTGTGCTTCCTGAGGCGTATACTTTGATTAATCCGAAGCTACCCGGTTGCCCATACCCATTTAAAGGCCTTGCAGGTGTTGGTGTTGCCCTGAAGCTGGCTCAGGCGCTGTTGAGTGAGGTACCCGAGGAATGGTTTGAAATCGCCGCTATCGGTACGGTAGCCGATCTGATGCCATTACATGGTGAAAATCGGACGATGGTACGTAGAGGGATTCAATCCATGAGAAACTCTGCATTTCCAGGGATTCGGGCGCTGCTCCATGTAGCGGGCGTGGATATGTCTATAGTGACTTCGGTCAACATCGCATTTGCCTTGGCTCCGCGGATTAATGCCAGCGGGCGCCTGGATCATGCGGGACGAGCTGTTTCCCTGCTGACGACAGAAAAAGAGGAAGAAGCAGATCAACTTGCGCATGCGCTGGACCTGCTCAATCGTGAGCGTCAACAGGTAGTCGAACGTATTGTGGAGCAAGCCGAGCAGCAATTGGCATCCAAACTGAATGGAGGCAAGCTCCCGTCTGTTATTGTGTTGGCTGGTGAAGGCTGGAATGTCGGCGTCGTTGGAATTGTGGCATCCAAGCTATTGGACCGCTATTATCGTCCAACCATTATTCTTGGCATTGATGCGGAGACAGGCACGTGCAAAGGTTCTGCTCGTTCTATTCCCGCATTGGATATTTATAGTGCTCTTACGGATAGCCATGAGCTTATGGAGCATTTTGGTGGCCATCCTTCGGCTGCGGGTATGACGCTGTCCCGTGACAATCTGGAATTGTTTGAAGAGCAGCTGAACCGCTATGCTGGTTCCATTCTGACACCGGAAGATCTCATCCCTGTAGCTGAGGCCGATATGGTCTGTCGTCTGGACGAGGTATCTTTACAAGTGGTTGAAGAACTGGAATTGCTTCAGCCCTTCGGTATGGGGAATCCTTCTCCACGATTCGTATTACAGGGTCTTCAATTGCGCGAGGCTCGTAAAATGGGACGTGAGAAAAATCATGTGAAGCTCCTGCTGGAGCAGAACGGTTTATCCCTGGACGCGATTGCCTTCCGGCGTGGCGATTTGGCTGATTTTTTACAGCAACAAACGGAGATAGATCTGTTGGGTGAATTGTCAATTAACGAATGGAACGGTAAACGGTCCCTCCAGCTGATGATGCAGGACATTCGTGTGCAGACGCCGCAAATTTTTGATTACCGTGGAGTATCGGACCCTTTTGCTGAACTGGAGCGGGGGCTGAAAATCTTTCATCCACGTATAGAGGAAAGAAAGAATGACGTTGCGGTGTTGATACATCCGTCATCCAGGCTTCGTCCATCGGGCTCCGTGGACGCTGAATCCTTATGGTTATATGATAAAGATGGCAGCGTTACTCCTAGTGATGGTCAAAGAGATGCACAGCAATCTGTGAAATCGCTATTCGTGCTGGAGCCGCCAGATACACCTGAGCAATTCCAGGCATTATGGTCTACCTTTGAGAATGTAGAGAACGTATTTCTCCTTCATTCGGTCAGTGAGCGTGGCGGTCGGCTCGTAAGCCCCGACAGAGAGCTGTTCAAGCGTATTTACGTTGTGCTTTCCCGAATGGGGACACAGCCTATTGATGAAAAAGCAATGCTGCCTGCTCTTAGCCGGCAGTGTTCCTGTTCAGTACGCATGTTATCCAAAGTACTGGATATTTTCGAAGATCTTGAGTTTATGACGCGTACAGATGGTCAATTCTGTTTTGTGTCCAATCCACCCAAGCGGGATTTAACCGCTTCTCCGCGCTATCAGGAATTGTATAATATGGCTGAGATGGAGCGGTATTTGCTGGATGCGGACACCACCCAGATGACGAGCTGGATTATGTCGCTTATGAAGGGTGCGTCTTAAGATACTACTTCGCAGTTTATGTTGTAAAATGTATACACTAATTAGAAGTTACAGTAGGAGGAACTAAGTTGGACTACAAAGAATATATTCGGGTGATTTCCGATTTTCCACAACCAGGGATTAGTTTTAAGGACATTACGACCCTGATGAAAAATGGTGAACTGTACCGCAAGGCTATCAACGATATGAAGGAACTGGTATCGGATTTAAAAATTGATTTGATTGCGGGTCCCGAAGCACGCGGATTTGTCATAGGTGCGCCCCTGGCCTATGCGCTTGGCGTTGGCTTTATTCCTATTCGTAAAAGCGGAAAGCTGCCTGGGGAAACGATTGAGGAAGCATACGGTTTGGAATATGGCAAGGATACGCTGGCTATGCATAAGGATGCTATTGAGCCGGGTCAAAATGTTTTGATTGCGGATGACCTGCTAGCTACAGGTGGAACCATTGCTACATCCGTGAACTTGGTACGTCAGCTTGGTGGCAATGTGGCAGGAGCTGCTTTTCTTATCGAGCTGTCTGATCTGAACGGACGGGCGAAACTGCCTGACGTGGATGTATTCACCCTGATTACGTACTAATTGTTTCGAACCGGGGTTTCCCGGGAAATATTTATGTATGGATCGCCTAAATAGTCCGATGGAACATCTCTTTACCTAAAGAGTTGCTCCATCGGACTATTTTGTTTAGCGGTGTTCTAAGTTTGAGCTTTGTTTGATTATCACAAACTACCAACTGTTTTATTGGAAATAGTTATAAAAAAATTCAAAAAATGAAGATGAACAATAAAAAAGGAGCAGAGGTGGTCATATTGGGTTCATTTCAGTTTTTTGTCTTATATTTTTGCTAAGCAGAAGCTAGATACGGAAATAAGTCAAAATGCTGATCATTGCTTATCGAGGGTTAAAGCGGAAATTGCAACAAACGTGGATGGGGTGCTCTGGAGATAGGTGAAGGAATATCTATTTTAAATAAATAAAGGCCGTGCATAAAAAAACGCCGACTCCATGAGAGACGGATCATTACACGTTTGTCTAAACAACCCGAGCGTGTTCATCCGTGACTACATGGAGCGGCGTTTTAAAGTTTAAAAACAGGTATCAATCTGGTGTTTTTTCCGTTAAAGGTTCCTGTGTTTTATCATTGGACCAGCCGAGCACGTCAATCAGCTTGAAGAACAAGCTGAGGATGATGCCGATGATTGTAGCCAATGCCATACCTTTCAAGGTGACAGCGCCCCAAGTGAGCGTAGTACCGCTGATTCCGACAACAAGCACGATGGTCGCAAGCAGCATGTTGGTTGGCTTGGCGAAATCAACCTTTTGCTCAACGAAGATTCTTAGACCGGAGGCAGCAATGACACCGAATAATAGCAAGGATACGCCGCCCATAACTGGAGCCGGGATATTAGAAACAATCGCTGAGAATGTGCCTGAGAAGGACAGCAGGATGGCAATGACAGCCGCTCCGCCAATGACCCATACAGAGTACACTTTTGTTAATGCCATGACACCAATATTTTCACCATAAGTCGTATTAGGCGTAGAACCGACAAAACCGGAAATGACGGTGGAAATACCGTTACCCAGCAGAGAGCGGTGGAGACCAGGATCTTTGGAAAGCTCGCGTCCGACGATATTGCTAGTCACAAGCAAGTGACCAATATGCTCTACGATGACGACCAGAGCAACAGGAAGAATCGTCAGCATAGCCGAGGTATTAAATACCGGAGTGGTAATTGCGGGATGTCCGAAAAAAGGAGCGTCCGCAATGGCTTGTGTATTGACCATGCCCATAAAATAAGCAAGCACATAGCCCACCACGATACCGATCAGAATATGAATGATTTTGGCAAACCCGCGAAACAATACCGCACCCAGAACAGTGACTCCGAGTGTAACGAGGGAAAGAGTAATCGTTTTGGGATCTGGAGTCCAGGCTTTAGTAGGATCGGCATTGATAATGCCTGCCATGCCTGCTGCAACCGGAACCAGCTCCAGACCGATTAAGGCTACGATGGAGCCCATGACAGCCGGTGGAAAAACGATGTCCAGCCAACGTGTTCCGGCATATTTGATCACCAGTGCGACGAGGCAGAAAATAATACCTGTAACGATGAAAGCACCAAGGGCCATAGCATAGCCGTTGCTGCCGGGGTTGCTTTTAAGCACAAGACTGACGGGAGCGATAAAAGCGAAGCTGGAGCCGAGATAGGCGGGAATTTTGCCACGGCAGATCCAAATGTACAACAATGTGCCAATACCGTTCATTAGCAAAATCATGCCAGGATCGACGCCGAAAATATTCGGCACCAGCACGGTGCTGCCAAACATGGCAAACAAATGCTGTACGCTGAGCAGGAACCCAGGTCCTGCCGGAAGCTTTTCATTAACTTGAATTTCGCGTTGCAACGCAGTTCACTCCTTAGTTCTTTCAATTATTCTTATATACATTAATTACTTTTCGTAATTTTTTCAATATAATTCGTTTCATTTCGTCAACAATCCTGATTTTACTTATCCATGTGTGACAGAATAATGCGACAATGCCAAACCTGTAATAGTTGACGTGTGACGTGCTAACCGTCATAATTGTAGGAAATCACTTTTAAAAGGGAACCTTTGCGCGACATTGATCGGCGGGTTCCATTTTGCATAGAAAGGACACGGAATAGAGCAGAATGGGGATAGAGCAATTACTTAAAAAGGCCGGGGCCTATACCAGAGAAGCAGATCTTATCCGCATCAGGGACGCCTATGATTTTGCCGAGCAGGCCCATTCCGGCCAGACTCGTAAGTCCGGTGAACCTTATATTCTGCATCCGCTTGCGGTTGCTGATATCGTCGTTAATATGCAGATGGATACCATCTCCATTATCGCCGCTCTTTTACATGACGTTGTGGAGGATACGACGGTGTCTTTGGCGCAGATTCGCGAGCATTTTGGCGATACATGTGCGATGCTTGTCGATGGTCTGACGAAGCTGGAGCGTATCCAGTTCCGTTCCAAGGAAGAACAGCAGAACGAAAATTATCGAAAAATGTTTATTGCCATGGCGCAGGATATTCGTGTCATTGTCATTAAGTTGGCAGATCGTCTGCATAATATGCGTACCTTGAAATATCAGTCGGAGGAAAGCCAGCGTCGAATCGCTTATGAAACGCTGGAGATTTTCTGTCCGGTTGCGAACCGACTGGGTATTTCAGCGATTAAATGGGAAATGGAAGATATTGCTTTGCGCTATCTGAATCCTCAGCAGTATTATCGCATCGCCAATTTGATGCATAAGAAGCGGGCAGAGCGAGAGCAGTTTATTGATAATGTCATACAGCGTATCAGAGAGAAGCTGGAAGAGATGGGCATTCAGGCTGATCTGTCCGGACGCCCTAAACATATTTACAGTGTGTTTAAAAAGATGACGACGAAAAACAAGCAATTCAATGAAATATATGATTTGCTGGCGATTCGAATTATTGTGGATAACATTAAAGACTGTTATGCCACACTGGGGATTATCCATACGTTGTGGAAGCCGATGCCGGGGCGGTTTAAGGATTATATCGCCATGCCTAAGGCCAATATGTATCAGTCCCTTCATACGACAGTAGTAGGTCCCAACGGAGAGCCTACCGAGGTGCAAATTCGCACGGTGGATATGCACCGTACCGCTGAATTCGGGATTGCGGCCCATTGGGCCTATAAAGAAGGCAACGGAGCAAACAACACTAACTTTGAGGATAAAATCACCTTTTTTCGTGAAATTCTGGAGCTGCAAAATGAGGCGAAGGATGCGTCGGAATTTGTGGAATCGCTCAAAATGGACTTTTTCTCAGACCTTGTGTTTGTATTTACTCCTAAGGGAGAGGTCATTGAGTTGCCAGCCGGATCCGTTCCGCTGGACTTTGCTTTCCGTATTCATACCGAAGTTGGCAATCGAACGATTGGTTCCAAGGTAAATGGAAGAATTGTACCTTTGGACTATCGGCTTAAAACCGGCGATATCGTCGAAATTATGACGTCCAAGCATTCTTATGGACCTAGTCAGGACTGGCTTAAAATTGCTCAGTCCTCTCACGCGCGCAGTAAAATCAAGCAATGGTTCAAGAAAGAAAAGCGCGAGGAGAATGTCGAAAAAGGCCGCGAAAATCTGGAACGTGAGCTAAGAAAACGTGATATCGAGCCTTCGGTGTGGATGAGCGACGACAAGCTTCAGGAAGTGGCACAAAAGTTCTCTTTTAACGATATCGAGGATATGCTGTCTGCGATTGGCTTTGGCGGTATAACCGCCGCGCAGGTCTGTACACGTCTGACGGAGAAGCTACGTAGGGAACAAGAAGAGGCACGGCTGATCGAACTGACGACCGAGGTCAAGGAATACAAGCCGCAGGGCGAACGGAAAAAAACACCGACCAACGGTGTCAGCGTCAGAGGCGTCGACAATTTGCTCGTTCGTTTTGCACGATGTTGTAATCCCGTACCGGGAGACGACATCATCGGCTATGTAACACGTGGACGTGGAGTATCCGTTCACCGGACGGATTGTCCAAATATTCCTTCGGGTACGGGCGAAGATCAGGCGCGTGTGATTGAAGTTGAGTGGGAAGCAGCAACAGAGGTCAATTACAGCGTTGATATTGAGATAACGGGGCATGACCGCAACGGTTTGCTGAACGAGGTGCTTCAGGCCATTTCTGAGAACAAAACCAGCTTCTCGGCCGTTACAGGTCGTACGGATAAAAATAAAATGGCGATGATCCACATCACGATTCTCATTCGCAATACGGATCATTTGCATTCTGTTGTCGAACGGATCAAACGGGTGAAGGATGTATACACCGTGCATCGGATTATGCAATAACCTTGTTAAGCGTAAAGGTAGGTTTGTAGCCTTTGTAACACAGATTGGGTACAAAGCCCCATAGGTTGCTATAAGAGTCGTAATACGGCTGTGAGCACCTTTTAAAGGGGAAGGTTAAAGGAGACAGCGGATAGGCGATGAAGATCATTATTCAGCGCTGTAAAGACGCTCAGGTAACGGTGAATCAAAAGGTGGTCGGCAAGATCGGAACCGGATTAATGCTGCTGGTGGGTATTGGTCAGGGAGATACGGCGGCCGATGCCGTTTATTTGGCGGATAAAACAGCGGGATTACGTATATTTGAGGATACTGAAGGTAAAATGAACGACAGTGTTCTGGATGTCGGTGGGGCCATTTTGTCTGTCTCTCAGTTTACGTTGTATGGTGACTGCCGTAAAGGGAGAAGACCCAACTTTATGGGGGCGGCCAAACCTGAGGAAGCGGAGAAGCTGTATGATTTTTTCAACAGCCAGCTTCGAGCCAAGGGACTGGAGGTCGAGACGGGAATTTTTGGGGCTATGATGGATGTTTCATTGACGAACTGGGGCCCAGTGACGCTAATTTTGGATAGCGAACGTTCGTAGCTATGCGTACATGGACATGATCTGAGCACTGAGCAGAATAAAATAGCTGTTCAGAGGGACCATAATGTCATCCCGGTTGGTGATTAGCCAGGCGGATAGCCTTAAGGGTGACAGGAGAGACGAAGCTATGCGTCAAACCCCAAAAATGGACGGATGTCGAAGCGCTGTGATGCTTTTTCCCGGTAGTATACAGGAGGCGATCAGCCTTACCCGTAACGCTGATGCGTTATTGCAGCATGTTGCAACAGCCATAGATAAGCCGGGACGTGGTACTTTGCCGCGCAGGTAACAACGGGTTAAATAGTGAATGAAGCGTTAACGAGATGCTACCCGAAGTTAGCATAAAGAGGTCAAAAATAAAGCATGTAGCAGTAAATCAGAGGAGGAGCCGAAAGGCTCCTTTTTCTTTTTCGCTGCTGCGAATTGTTATAAAAGCAGATCAAGCGGGTAATAACAAATCGTGGTAGACAAACAAACTTAACTTTAAACTCGTTTGAGGATAACCGGAAAGGAGATCTGAACGATAATGAGTAAAATTGCATTTTTGTTGGCTGACCAATTTGAGGATTCCGAAATGAAGGTACCCTACGATGAATTGAAAAAGGCTGGACATGAGGCAGATATTATTGGGCTGAAACAAGGTGAGAAAGTGAGCGGTAAGCAAGGCAAAGCAAGCTACACCATTGAAAAAGCCATTGCAGATGTGAAATCAAGTGACTATGATGCAGTCGTTATTCCCGGCGGATCATCCCCGGAAAATCTGCGACTGGATGCAAATGTTCTGAAATTTGTGACTGAAATTAACGAGTCCAAAAAAACGATTGGTGCTATCTGTCACGGGCCGCAAATTTTGGCGAGTGCCGATTTATTACAAGGCCGGACGATTACAGCTTATCCCCCATTGAAAGATGACTTGATTAATGCGGGTGCTCATTTTGAGGATCGAGAGGCGGTTGTGGACGGTAACTTTATTACGTCTCGGACTCCTAAGGATGAGCCTGCTTTTGTCCGTGAGTTGTTAAAGGCATTGTAATATCGCTGTGGATGATTCTATAAATGTATGCCAGTATAATTCCCATACGAGGAGGATTTGATATGGCAAAGCAGATTCAGGCTTATTTTCGCACAGAAGATGAAGCTGAGGGTGCCAGAGCTTCGCTTCAGGCTTATAGAACCGAACATTTGGAGGTAGGTGCTCTGGATGATGCGCTCGGTCGGGAGACGAGGGTTTTAATTCCGCTGGTACCCTATAACAATACGGGGTCTGTTAGCACAGGAGGCTCTGCTGGTGCGGGAATTCCTGCCGCGGTTGCTTATGGCGAAAATATCCTACCAAGTGCGAAGGATGACGAGGTTAACTCTGGCTCAGCCCAAAGGGATCTGAATGAGGATCGGAGTGGAACAACGAATCATGATGGAGGTTTGCTCCGTGCGACAGATGTGTATATTAACGGCGATCAAGATGAATTGCGGTATGTATTGTCCGCAAAGGTGAATGATGCTGATTATGATGAGATCATTTATAAGCTGCGTTCCAATCGTGCATATGTGGCGCAGCTGGATTAAAGCTGAGAGTGTCACAAGATTGTCGATACTTGAGGAATTTAGTCACACTAGAGTGACTGTAATACAATTGTAATATTCGAAACATCATTCCTTAATATTCGTTGTTTATAATAATGGCATGACCCCCTTTTAATATATCTTTTTGAACCTGCGGACCGTTTCCGTAGGTTATTTTCTTTTTATGAGACTTATTTGTCTGATTCTAGGGGGAATGTCTTGACTTTGTCGAAGCGGTTCATTAAAATCATAAAATAATGAAAAATGATTTGATGACGGGACCAAGTACTCCGTACCCACAAGCGCAGAGAGGAATTTCCAGGCTGTAAAAATTCCCTTGATGAGCGGACGAATGACCTCCCCGAGAACAGGCGGCGAACAATTGAGGAATACCTATTGAAAGTACATTGCAACTGTGCTGACAGTGGATGATCCTGCATAATAGCCGTACTGCGCGTTACGGGCGTTATACGTATGAGCGGAGTCAGTGTAAGGCTGACGGGCACTGAGCGTTTTTACGCGCTGGCTGTCCCGGTAAACTCCGGAATGTGGGTGGTACCACGGGTGATTTGTAAACGACAATCCCTCGTCCCTGTTAATGTTAACAGGGACGAGGGATTTTTTGTTTTATATTGAAAAGTGGAGCAAGAAGAAAGCGCACAATAAGAAATGTACAGACGGGGGGATACGTTAATGGCCTTTCAAAAACCGACGGGAACACAGGATTTACTGCCGGGCAGTGTAGAAAAATGGCAAGTTGTCGAGGAAAAAGCCCGTGAGATTAGCCGCCGCTTTAATTACCGAGAGATTCGTACACCAATGTTCGAACAAACGAATTTGTTCGTTCGAGGTGTGGGTGAAACGACGGATGTGGTGGAAAAAGAAATGTATACTTTTGAGGATAAAGGGAAGCGTAGCATGACTTTGCGTCCGGAAGGAACGGCAGGTGTTGTCCGCTCTTATGTGGAGAACAAACTATATGGGGAGCCGGATGTAACCAAGCTGTATTATATCGGCCCAATGTTCCGGTATGAGCGTCCACAGGCTGGACGTCAGCGCCAGTTTCACCAATTTGGAATTGAAGCATTTGGGGCGGTTGATCCGGCGCTGGATGCAGAAGTTATTGCTTTCGGGTATCAATTCTGCCGTGAGCTGGGCTTGAAAGGGGTAAAGGTGGAGATTAACTCCGTCGGTAATGCGGCCAGCCGTGCAGCTTATCGACAGCATCTGGTGGACTTCCTGATGCCGATTAAGGATACGTTGACCAAGGAGAGTCAAGCACGCATTGAGCGTAATCCGCTACGAGTGCTGGATAGCAAAGATGACCAGGACAAATTTGGCGGTGCACCTTCGATTTTGGATAGCTTGGACGAGGAATCCCGTACGCACTTTGAGAAAGTGAAGCAAAATTTGGATGCTATGGGCGTGGAATATACAGTTAACCCGCGCTTGGTACGGGGGCTGGATTATTATACGTTGACAGCGTTCGAATTCAAAGCCGAAGGAATTGGTGCCATCGACACGATTGGTGGAGGCGGCCGTTATAACGGATTGGTTGGAGATCTGGGCGGACCGGATCAGCCGGGTATTGGTTTTGGCATTGGGCTGGAGCGAATTCAGCTGATCTTGGAGCATCAGGGTGTCAAACTGAACGAAGCCAAGCCGTTGGATATCTATATGGTAGCGTTGGGTGAAGCGGCAGAAACGGAAGTGACCAAACAACTGTTCAAGTTACGTCAAGCCGGATTTTCCGCTGAGCGAGATTATCTGGGGCGTAAAATGAAGGCGCAGATGAAATCAGCGGATCGCTTTAAAGCAAGGTATACTGCGATTCTAGGTGAGGATGAGCTGGTTCAAGGTGAAATTGCACTGAAATACATGGAAACTGGCGAGCAGCGTACCGTCAAGCTGGATCAGCTGGTGGACGAATTAGGGTAAAGAACTTATGTAACATCAATCGGGGGGGAGCTTCCCTCTGGCTGTCATATAGCATTAACTACTAAACATAAACAGGAGTGTGTATTATGAAAAGGAGTCATCAATGCGGCGCATTGACTCATGCGCATATCGGAGAAACAGTTACATTGAACGGTTGGGTACAAACCCGTCGTGATTTGGGGGGCGTACTTTTTATTGACCTGCGTGACCGTAGCGGAATTGTACAAATTGTGTTTAATCCGGCATATTCCGGTGACGCACTGCAAATTGCGGACCGTGTTCGTAGTGAATATGTGCTTGAGGTTACTGGTACCGTTGTCAAGCGTGATGCGGAAACTATTAACGCGAACCTGCCTACAGGTGAAATTGAAGTGCGCGTCACTGAAATCGAAGTATTGAATGCATCCAAAACACCTCCATTCTTCATTGAAGATGGCGTGGAAGTGGACGAGTCTCTGCGTTTGAAATACCGTTATTTGGACCTGCGTCGTCCGGAAATGTACCAGACGTTGAAACTGCGTTCCAAAGCAGCAAAAATATTCCGTGACTTCCTGGACGGTGAAGATTTCATCGAGGTGGAAACACCGATTTTGACGAAAAGCTCTCCTGAGGGCGCCCGTGATTATCTGGTACCTAGCCGAGTACATGAAGGCGAGTTTTTCGCCTTGCCGCAATCGCCACAACTTTACAAGCAATTGCTCATGGTGGGCGGCTTGGAGCGCTACTACCAAATTGCACGTTGTTTCCGTGATGAAGACTTGCGTGCTGATCGCCAGCCTGAATTTACGCAGGTCGACATTGAGACCTCCTTTATGCAACAGGATGATTTGCTGCCTATGATGGAGCGTCTTATGGTCAAACTGTTCAAAGAAACAATTGGTGTGGAACTAGAAACACCGTTCCAACGAATCACACATGCTGAGGCGATGGACAAATATGGCTCTGATAAGCCAGACCTGCGTTTTGGTCTTGAGTTGATTAAAGTAAATGATATCGTGGCAACCAGTGGTGTAAAAGTGTTCGCTTCCGTAATTGAAAAGGGTGGCGAGGTAAAAGTCCTCAATGCCAAAGGATGTGGCACATGGAGCCGTAAGGACATTGATGATCTGGGTCCTTATGCTGCACGTTATGGAGCTAAAGGCTTGGCTTGGATTCAAGTGAAGGAAGGCGAATTCAAGGGGCCTATCGTTAAATTCTTTACACCGGAAGAAATCGAAGCACTGAAGGAGCGCACGGGAGCTGAAGAAGGCGACTTGTTGCTCTTCTCTGCGGATAACAAAAAAGTAGTTGCTGATGTATTGGGCGCGCTTCGTCTGAAAATTGGCCGTCATTTGGGGCTGATCGACGATAACACATTCAAATTTGCCTGGGTCGTAGACTTCCCGCTTCTTGGCTATGACGAAGAACAAAAACGTTATGTGGCGGAACACCATCCGTTTACTCGTCCGAAGGACGAAGACATTGCCCTCTTGGACACAGAACCAGGTCAAGTTCGTGCTCAAGCCTATGATATCGTGCTGAACGGCTACGAAGTGGGCGGCGGCTCGATGCGGATTTACAAACGTGAGGTTCAGGAGAAAATGTTCAAAGCTCTCAACCTGGCGCCGGAAGAAGTTGATGATAAATTCGGTTATCTGCTGGATGCGTTCGAATATGGTACGCCTCCACATGGTGGTATTGCTTTCGGCTTTGACCGTCTTGTGATGCTGCTTGCAGGTCGTACAAACCTGCGCGAAACCATTGCATTCCCGAAAACAGCCAGTGCGACAGACCCGCTTATGAATGCACCAGCCGAAGTGGATCAAGCTCAATTGGAACAGCTGCACATCCGACTTGCTCCGAAGCCTGTTGCTCCTAAAGCTTAAGACGAACGTTTGGCTCTGCAAGTGCCATCCATTGGCTTGTGAATAGCTTATAGAATGCCATGAACCCGTTACCCTCTTATGGATAATGGGTTCGTGGTTTGTATGCTGGATTTTCAAGCATAGAGTTTAAACTAGTGAGGGAGGATATACCATATGCTGCATCAATTTTCACGAACGGAATTGGCCATCGGAACTGAAGGTCTAGAGGTTATGAAAAATAGCACGGTGGCCGTGCTGGGTATCGGCGGTGTCGGTTCGATTGCAGTGGAAGCGCTGGCGCGGACGGGTGTTGGACGCATCATTTTGATTGATAAAGATGTCGTAGATATTACGAATATTAATCGCCAGATTCATGCGCTGACGACGACGGTAGGTCAAAAAAAGGCTGATCTGATGGTAGAGCGTGTGAAGCTGATTAATCCTGAATGTGAAGCGATTGCACTGAACATGTTTTATACGGAAGAAACATATGAGGAGCTGTTCAAGTACGAACTGGATTATGTGCTGGATGCTTCGGATACAATTATTTACAAAATTCATTTAATTAAGGAATGCTTAAAACGGGGGATTCCGATGATCTCCAGTATGGGCGCTGCGAATAAAATGGATCCGAGTCGTTTTCAAGTGGCGGATATTTCCCAAACGAGAATGGACCCGATTGCCCGTGTCATCCGCACCAAGTTGCGCAAGGAAGGTATTACCAAAGGCGTCAAGGTTGTATTCTCCGATGAGGAGCCAATGAAGCCACGTGAAGAAATTACAAAAAAAATTGTACCTGCAAACGCACCTGAAATCCGGAAGGCGAAGCAACCGCCTGCAAGCAATGCTTTTGTACCTCCGGTAGCAGGCCTGATCATGGTTAGTGTGGCCGTGAAGGATTTGTTAGAGCACGCTGGCGTGTAAGTTGAAAAAGTAGCATAGCAGTACATTCGTAGATTTACAGCAGTCTGTATTCACTTGAAGGCCTGTAGCTCTGTGCATCACATTCTTGGTGTCACAGTCGGCTACAGCTCTTTTTGTTTTGAAAAAGCGCTGCTTACTGCAAACAGATTGAACAACTTGCTGGAGGGTTTTGGTATGAAGGATGGACTATGGTCCAGAAGTCTCGGTTTCAAGCCCGAGCATCATTGGAAAAAGGAATTAGCCGCTGGTGCCATTTCTTATTTTTCCGTTGTATATATTGTTATGGTTAATGCAACTATTTTGGCAGATGCCGGGATTCCTCTCCAAGGGGCGATGCTCGGAACGCTGCTGACATCAATGATCGGCTGCCTGCTTATGGCTTTTGGTGGGAAATCTCCAATGGTCGTCGTACCAGGGATGGGGATTAATGCTTTTTTCACTTATACGCTCGTACATTCTATGAAGCTGAGCTGGCAGGAAGCGTTGATGGTGGTTGCCATCACAGGGATTTTATTCGCCATTGTGGCTTTTACATCTTTGTACAAGCTGATTAGTCAGGCGATTCCCCATAATTTGCAGCACGGAATTACGGTAGGCATTGGTTTGTTTTTAACCTTTATCGGTTTGCAAAAAAGCGGCATCGTGATTGCTCATCAAACGACTTTTGTGGCTATTGGTCATTTTAATGATCCCAAGGTGATTACGGCTTGTGTAACGCTGCTGCTTGCTATTGTATTGTTTGTGCGTAATGTTCAGGGAGGTTTGCTAATCAGTATTTTGGCGGGAACTGGACTTGCTTACATACTGGGAGCTGTAGAGCCTGCAAGCACGGTGCAAACCTCTGAAACAGTGCGGCAGTATGGGCAATTGTTTGGAGAGCTCTCCTTTTCCGGTATCGTCTCGGTAGCCTTCTGGATTGCTGTTTTTTTGCTGTTACTAATTGTACTATTCGAGAATATTGGTATGATTACTGCGCAAACCAACATGATTGGAAGACCGGATACATTTAAGAACAGTTTGCGTGTGTTGGCTGTGACCAATATCTTTGCTGGTATTTTGGGCAGCAGTCCCGCGGTAGCCGCTGCGGAATCGACGGCTGGTATTGCAGCGGGGGGACGTTCGGGAATGACACCGCTAGTAACTGCTATTTTATTCGGGGCGACGTTTTTCTTTATTCCACTGTTGGCTTATATTCCTGATAGTGCCATTGCGCCCGTGTTAATCATCATTGGGGGTCTAATGGTACAAAATGTGCGAGAGATGGATTTCAGTGATTTTACCGAAGCGTTTCCTGCATTTCTGATTATGGTGATGATGCCCTTTACTTACAGTATTGTAGACGGGATGGCATTTGGTTTTATTGCATACCCCGTAGCCAAGCTGGCAGCAGGACGGGGTAAGGAAGTGCCTGTCGCATTATATATCATTTCTGTACTGTTTGTGGCTAACTTTGTGCTTCATTCTCTGGTGTAGTAAACTTGAAAATAGATTGTACTGTTCATACCCGCGCAGAGCGCGGGTGTTGTTGTTTGAACAAGAATGGTCAGACAGGAAGCGAGGTTAATGGTATATGGAAAAAGATCATCATGTACAGCAAGATGATCAGGAGGACCGGATGAAGGAAAAGCCGGGTAAAAGACCGGATAAGGCTGGCATGGGTCGGTTTATCAAATTGATTGCGAGTGCGCATCCACCCAAGGCCATTCTGATCATCGCCCTGATTCTGACCCTGATTCAGACGATTGCTGGTTTAATTGTACCGCTGATGACCAAAGGGTTGATCGATGGTTTGACCTTTTCTTCACTAAACGGTATGGTCATTTTTGGTCTGCTTGGCGCTTTTGTGCTTCAAGCGGTGGCTTCGGCTGTTTCTATCTATATGTTGAACTACGCAGGGCATAAAATTGTGGCTAATTTGCGCAAACGCTTATGGCATAAAATTTTATCTCTTCCCATCCCATACTTTGACCGGAATCGGTCAGGAGATACGATGAGTCGTGTCACCAATGATACAAGCCTGATTATGAACTTAATTACGGAGTATCTTGTCAATTTGATTTCTAATGTGATTGCAATTATTGGTGGTATTGCGTTGTTATTTTATCTGGATTGGGTCATGACGCTCATTATTATGGCTATTGTTCCGCTAACAGCCCTGATTTTATTTCCGGTAGGCAGGAAAATGTACCGTATCTCCAAAAAACAACAGGATGAGATGGCAGATCTGACCTCAGTGTTGAGTCAGGTTATCGGCGAAATCAGGCTGGTGAAGGCTTATGGAACCGAAAGCAGAGAGGCACAGGCCGGAGAGGATCGTATTTACCGTATGTTCCGCTTCGGTTTGCAAGAGTCACGTATTTTGGCCCTTGTAGGTCCAATTTCTACCTTCTTGCTGACTGCAGTGCTGGTCATTATTTTGGGTGTTGGTGGTGTTCGCGTCGCATCGGGTGTGCTGACTGCTGGGGATTTGGTGGCTTTTATTTTGCTACTGTTTCAGGTGATTACACCGATGGCACAATTTACGACCCTGTATTCACGTCTGCAAAAGGTGGTTGGGGCCACTGAACGGATTCAGACTATTTTGGATCATGAAGAGGAACCGTTGGAGTTGAAGCAGGAAGCGGCAAAAGAGAGCAGAGATATTATACTTCGTGATGTTGCCTTTTCCTATACGGAAGGTGAAGAGGTTCTGCATAATGCGAACTTGGTCATTCCTGCTAACCGTACGACAGCATTCGTGGGCCCAAGCGGGAGTGGTAAGTCCACCTTGTTTTCATTGTTGGAGCGCTTTTATGTGCCAGATACAGGAGAAATTCGTTATGGAGACGAACCGATATCGTCATATACACTTTCTTCTTGGCGCTCCAAAATTGGTTATGTATCGCAGGAAAGCTCGATGATGACCGGAACGGTCAGAGATAACATTACTTATGGCTTGGGGCGCGAAGCTGATTTGGAAGAAGTAAGACGAGCAGCCACGATGGCGTATGCGGATACATTTATTATGGATCTACCTCAAGGCTACGACACTGAGGTAGGGGAACGGGGAATGAAGCTGTCCGGCGGGCAGCGTCAACGGATTGCCATTGCGCGTGCGCTTCTCCGCAGCCCGGACATTCTCATGCTGGATGAGGCTACATCTAGTCTGGACAGCTCATCTGAGCATGAGGTACAGAAGGCCCTAGCGAACTTGATGGAAGGACGCACGACGATTGTCATCGCTCATCGTTTGTCTACGGTGGTTCACTCCGATCAAATTATCGTGTTGGACAAGGGCAAGGTGACTGGTGCTGGAACTCATACCGAGTTATTAGAGTCCCATCAGGTATACCGAGAGCTGGCTCAAAAGCAGTTTGTGGAGATGGGGGAAAAGGTAGAGCTTTAGAAGCCGCTGCGCGTGTGATTTGATCTTCCGATCGCTCCGCTTCTTCGGATTCAAATCACCCGCTCCGCTGCTGCGGCAAAGGTCCATACTTTTATGTAAGGGCAGGGAAGGTCAAGGGCAAAGTTCAAGAGTATAAGAGCAAAACATAAGAGTAGGGGCAAAGAAATAATTGTGAATGAAGCTGTGAAGAAGTGATCTTTGGGTTTTTAGAGGAAAGAGAATAAAGTAGATTTTTGCGACTAAATGTGTTGCGTTAAGAAAATGCTCAGGCTATAACTGGGGAAAAAGTCAAAAAGAATGATGTGAAAAGTCCATGTCACTGCACTGGGAGATGTCACTCACCACAGCAAGTGGGGCGGAATTAGTTTTTCCGAAATATTGAAGAAAAGGTTTTATAAAGATATTCAACAAGGAATCAGGGAGTTTTTTGAAGCTGTATGACATACAACATATAGAGTTGGCTAATATGATGCTAGACTAAAAAGTGGACACCGAGAAGAGAGAATATTTGAAGTACCATAGGCGTTGCAACCCATAGGGCGCGTTTTGTTTTTGGGTCATTGCTCCCATTAACGCGCTAAGAAATAAATGGGATTGACTCCGTATAAACTCATTTATATAGCAGATATTTAAATATTTGTCATAAATAAAAAAGTGATGTTTTTTTGTATTATTAAAAAGGGTTTTCGTAAGAGGACTTTTAGAAAGGAATGGGGGCAAGAATGAGCAAACCGAGAGTATTGGTTGTTGATGATGAAAACGCTGTTAGAAAATTGATTAAAACGGTTCTTGAAGGCGATGGAATGGTTGTGCTTCAGGCTGAAAACGGTATGGAAGCCATGCGGATGATTAGCGAGGAGCCATTCGATCTCGTCCTCCTGGACATTATGATGGAAAATATTGATGGCTATGATGTGCTTGGTCAAACGCGTAATATGGGCATCCATACGCCAATCATTTTTCTGAGCGGGAAAAAAGAAGACACAGATCAGATCATTGGACTTGGACTTGGGGCAGATGCCTATATTACCAAGCCATTTAGTCCTCCTGTGCTTTGTGCTCAGGTAAAGAACCAGATTAAAAGATATCGCCAGCTTCAGGAATCAAAACAACAAGCCTTACACATTGCGCTGGGACCATTTCTATTCAATCATCATACCTATACGTTTCAAAAAAATAATCAGGAAGTCGCGTTGTCATCAAAAGAATTACAACTCATGAAATTTTTTATGGAGCACCCCAATCAGGTCTTCTCGAAAGAACAGCTATATCAAAACATCTGGAAAGATGTGGTTGTCGATAATAATACTATTATGGTCTATATCAGACACCTGCGGACCAAAATTGAGGAAAATCCCACTAATCCGAAATATATCAAAACCGTCTGGGGAATCGGGTATCGTTTTTCCGTTGAAAGATAGATTAACTATATACTTCTGTTCTCTTGAAAGCACCCCGATGAACCCGGGGGGCTTTTTTTTCTACGGCTGATTATTTCTCTAGCCATCCTTAATTTAGTAATAAGGGAATACATAACTTTGGAGGGCGGCATCACAATGCCTCTAATAAAATTGTAGCGACAGACTGCTAACATAAAACCGGACACAAAATCCCTCGCACGAATAATGACCATGAACGTTTTTTAGTCAAACCAGGACGATGCACCGACGAACCACGGGACACTGCAGTGGGAACGAACATATTCTCCGCTGCGGTGAGTTTGTCGTGCTCATCGAGATCCTTTGGCCTACCTCAACCACGTTGAAAACAGAGCACTTTGCATAAATCCCAAGAGGGTTTTCAAATCAGCAATATAAAGATCGAAACGCTTTAGTTCGTCTATATATTGTACTTACGAGCGTTGGGAATGGAATTATGCAAAATGCTGAACAAACTGTGTTAGTAAATGAGTCAACCGTAGTTTTTTTGCCTTGAAAACGTTGACATATTTTTGTCACATGGTTCTTAAAAACATTTAAGGATTAGTCAGAATACTTTAAGATTTGCTTTTTACAATTTAGTTATCTCGAATCACCAATGAGAGAAAGCGTTCTACTACAAAGTCTTGTGAATACCTGGGCTAGCGATTGATTCGAGGATAAAACGCAGATTGATCATCTAGGAGGCGATCAAGTGGTCAGTAATAATCTACAAGAAGCCGCAGAGCTTAAGCTACAGCCACGAACAGAGTCCAAATGGCAAAAGGTGTTGAATTACAAGATTGGAGGGGTCATTCCTGTAGGCCTTTATATCCCGTTTATGGCTGTTGTCTACTTGCTGATGAACTCCGGAAAGCTCGGTAATGATATGCCTGGGGCTGTATCTGTCATGGTATTGTATGGTTTTATTCTGGCGGAAATTGGAAAGCGCATTCCTATTCTGAAGGATATCGGCGGCGCTGCAATTATGGCAACGTTTGTTCCTTCTTACATGGTGTATGCTCATCTTCTCCCGCAGTCAGCAATTGATTCCGTTACTGTCTTTATGGATAATACCAATTTCCTGTATGTGTACATTGCAATTGTTATCGCTGGCAGTATCCTTGGTATGAACCGGGAACTCATGGTAAAAGCGGTCGTTAGATTGGCTGTCCCTTTGACGATCGGATCCATTCTCGGAACAGGCGTCGGTTTGCTTACAGGTGTGGCTTTGGGAATCCCTGCGTATGATACCTTGTTTTACATCCTTGTTCCTATCATGGCGGGAGGCGTTGGTGAAGGTGCGATTCCACTCTCTATCGGCTACAGCCAAATTTTAGGTTCGACCCAAGGTGAACAATTTGCCATGATTATTCCTGCGGTCATGTTGGGTAGCTTGTGCGCTATTATCCTGTCCGGCTTGTTGAAACAACTGGGAGATAGAAAACCGGAACTTACCGGTAACGGCACGCTACTCAAAACAGGGGATAGCGATGTTTTGGGACTTGCAGAGGATAAAAACAAAAAACCGCTTGATCTTTACCAAATGGCTGCCGGAGCCATTTTAGCTATCGGATTCTTCATGTTAGGTACCTTAGCCGCAGAGTTAGTTGGTCTGCCTGGTCCGATCGTAATGCTCTTTGCGGCATTCCTGGCAAAATATTTTGGTTGGTTGCCAAAATTCCTTGAAGACGGAGCGCAACAGATGCAACGTTTCTTTGTTATCGCCGTAACGTACCCGCTCCTGCTTGCGGTAGGTGTTGCTAAAACACCATGGGAGGCCCTGATTTCTGTAATTAGCCCTGCTTATTTCATCACCATTTTTGTAACTGTATTAACCGTGGTTGTGAGTGGATATTTTGCTGGTAAGTGGATGAAAATGTATCCGGTTGAAGCTGCGATTATTACTTCTACTCGATGCAGCCAAGGTGGAACAGGTGATGTTGCGATTCTTTCTGCAGCCGATAGAATGGTCCTCTTGCCATTTGCTCAGGTATCCACACGTCTCGGTGGTGCAGCAACGGTAACACTTGCTATTTTCCTGCTGCGATACCTTACACACTAAGGAAGCAAAATCTTAAAAAAAATTAATAATTTGACAGGATACTTTAAGATCTTGTCATTACAATGAAGTTGTCTTGAGACACTATTTAGTAGACGAACATGAATACTTGATATAATCGGAAACGAACTAGCCCTAGCCCTAGCACTAGGGACTGATGGGCTACTAGCTCGATGGAGAAGGTAAAACAGGATGAGATTTCAACGAGAGATACTGTTTCATTATCGAAGCCATTTTTCATTCATCACTATGCTAGCGCTTCCGATTTCTTTCCTAGTTCTGCTGTGGATGGCCTACGGCTCGTATATGGACGGAGAACGTACCGTAATTGAACAGCAGCAGCAGCAATTGCTAACGATTGCCAAGTTAAACAGCACGTCTATTGAATCTTTTTTCGACGAACAAATGCACACGATGCAAATATTGGCAGGCAACCGGCAGATGTCGCTCGCCATAGCAAATAAGAATGAAGCTGTGATTGACGAAAACCTATCTGCTTATTATGCCGCCAAAAAAGATAGCATCTATCGGATTAGCCAGGTGAACCTAGAGGGGAGAGTGGTACACACTTTTCCCAAGCGCAATCGTGCGGATGCGATTAAAGCCTATGAATTAATCAAGGATGATATACAAAGGGTGCTGCGAGAAAAAAAACCGTTCATCGCAAGTGCCAAGCTGGAGAAGCAAGGCAATTATATTGTGCATCTGTTTCAGCCTGTATATCTCGATGGGAAATTTCAAGGTGCGCTCATCAGTGTGGTAAATCTAAACGCTGTATATGAGAAGCTGTTGAAGCCGATTCGCGTGGGGACCAAGGGTTATATCCATGTCAAGGATCAGCAAGGCTACTATCTCATGCACCCGAGCGAAGAAAATATCGGGTTATCGCTATCAGCGATTAAGGCCAAATACCCGGGGCTTGATTACCACGACCTGGAGAAACTGTTCAAAATGCAGCTTACCCAGGAACAAGGCTCAGCTTTCTACCATTCGTACTGGTGGGGTGACAAATTCTATGCCAAGACGAAAAAGATCGAGGCATTTTCCCGTGTTCATCTCAGTGACTCGTTTTGGGTGGTTGCCGCCGCCATGAACTACGATGATGTGAGAGAACCGATTGCACAAAATCGAATTAAAACCATTGAGATATTTTCAATGATCGTCCTGACGTTGGCTTGTGCCGTTTATATCATCATGAGGACGAAGAAAAATAAAGAGGCTCTGGAATACGAGACGAGGTATTTGCGGGAACTGAATAACAAAAACGAGCTGTTGAGAAAAAAGGATCTACAATTGCAGCACTCGCAGAAGCTACAGTTGATCGGCACGATATCAGGGGAAATTGCCCATGATTTTAATAATTTGCTAACTCCTATCAGAGGCTATGCAGAAATCATGCTTAGCAGGATAGAACCTATTGAAGAAATTTATGATTACGTCAGTGAGATTTATGATGCTTCCGAGAAAGCAAGATTGATAATCGAGGAAATCCTGCTATTGAGCCGGCTGGAGAGTGGAAAGGTCAAGAAAAACGCTCCGGTCAAAGTTGAAGAGCAGGTCGAAGAGGCACTGGGACTCATAAAATCCTTCCTCTCGCCCAAAGTGAATGCTGTGTTCAAAAAACGGGTAGATTCAGCCGTTATTTTTGCAAATAAAGTACAGATTCATCAAGTCATTATGAATCTGTGCAACAATGCCTATCAAGCAATGAAAACAACCGGTGGCGAACTAAAAATCATATTGGATACCATTCCCTTGCTAGAGGTAAAAAAAATCCGCGAGAACGTCTTGGAAGTCAGCGATTACGTTACTTTATCTGTCTCGGATACGGGTAGGGGGATGAGTGACGACACCTTGCAGAAAATATTTGATCCTTTTTTCACAACCAAACCGACAGGAGAGGGTACGGGGCTTGGATTGTATATTGTCCAAAGCATTCTCGAAAAACATCAAGGATTTATTACCGTGGATTCGGAGCTGGGCAAGGGTAGTACGTTTACGGTATATCTGCCGAGAACGGAGTTTGTAGCAAAAGAGACAGAGATAAATAAGAACCCTGTGTTTACTGAACAAAAGCGCATTCTTTTGGTCGATGATAAACAGCGCGTATTGAAAGCGATGAGAAGAGGACTGGAATCGTATAGTTTCCACGTTGAGACAGAATCAGACAGTGTGGAAGCATTGCAGCGGTTTGAAAAGTCTCCAAACAATTACGATCTGGTCATTACGGATCAGGCAATGCCTTATCTGACTGGTACGGAATTGGCTGAACGTATCAAGGTAATCAACCCAAGTATGAAGATCATCCTGATTACCGGTTATGTCGAGGATCATGTGGTGGCATGCAAGGAGAGATTGATCATTGATGAATACATGTGTAAGCCTGCAGCAGGTTCAGATATGGCACAAATGATTTATAAGGTTCTGCAATCCTGAAGATGGAGAGTATCTACCATTCAATTGGCAAAAGAGGTGTAGACATTGATTATTCAGCAAGTAGGCATGGCCGGTACACTGGAATCAAGCGATATTACGATTTCCATCGAGCCGAACGGGACGAAAGGTATTGAAATCGAGTTGAAAAGTACCGTAGAGAACCAGTTTGGGAACCAGATTCGCAAAGTGATTCTCGAAACATTACAAGAAATGGGCATTGAACATGCATATGTTCGAGCGAATGATAAAGGCGCACTGGATTGCGCCATTAAGGCTAGAGTAATGACAGCCGTAAGCAGAGTGGTCGAGGGCGACTGCCGACCATGGGAGGCGGAATAGATGCAGAAACTGAGAAGGACCATGTTGTATGTTCCAGGGAATAACCCAGGGATGATCCGGGACGCCCATATCTATGGGGCAGATTCGATTATGATCGACCTTGAGGATTCCGTTTCCCTATACGAAAAAGATGCGGCACGTTTGCTGGTTTACCAGGCTTTGAAAACTCTTGATTTCGGGGGCATCGAGGTGCTGGTCAGGGTAAACCCACTCAATACGCCGTATGGCAGAGACGATTTTGAAGCGATTGTACGAGCGAAGCCAACTGCCATTCGATTGCCGAAAACGGAGACCGCCGATGACGTGATTGAGGCGGATGAATTGATTACCGAAATTGAACAAAAGATCGGCATGGAGCATGGGACAATCAAGCTTTTTGCAGCGGTTGAGAGTGGCAAGGGCGCATTGAATGCGGCGCAAATTGCGGTTGCCAGCAAGCGGCTTATCGGCATCGCCATTGGAGCGGAGGATTTTGTTACAGACCTGAAGACAACGCGCTCGCCAGAAGGCATTGAGCTATTTACAGCACGAAGCCTTATATTATTTGCGGCAAGAGCTGCTGGCATTGCTGCTGTCGATACAGTCTACTCGGATGTAAATAATGAGGAAGGCTTTGCCAACGAGGTGAAGCTGATCAAACAGCTAGGCTTTGATGGCAAATCCATTATTAACCCACGTCAGATCGAGATTGTAAACCGCATCTATACGCCAACAGAAGCAGAGATCAAAAAATCAAAGCGGATCATTGAGGCCAGTCTCGAAGCGGAGGCAAAAGGCTCAGGTGTGATCAGTCTCGACGGTAAAATGATTGACCGTCCGATTGTAGAACGTGCACGTAGAGTAATTGACCTGGCGGAAGCGGCAAAAATAAACGTAGAGTAAGGTGAATGTTATGCTAAATGGTGCTGGGAGAGAAATTCCTCTAGCTATTGAGGGATTTGATGCGATAACTCCTTTTGATCGCAAATCGACTTACGGGCAATTTAAAAATACAGAGCGGTTAAAAGACCGCCAGCGAAATCCTGCCAAAAACAAAATCATTGATTCGATGGAGAAAGCCATTGAAGCTACAGGCTTGCGTAATGGGATGACGATCTCGTTCCACCACCATTTCCGCAACGGGGACTTTATCGTGAATATGGTTATTGATAAAATCGCCAAAATGGGTATTCGTGATCTTGTCCTGGCAGCCAGCTCCTTGACGGATATTCATGCGCCGTTGGTAGAGCATGTGCGAAACGGTGTCATCTGCAGAATAGAGACCAGTGGCATTAGAGGCGAGCTGGCTCAGGCATATTCCTACGGATTGTTTGATATTCCGGTGACGATTAACTCTCACGGTGGTCGCGCAAGAGCGATTGCATCAGGGGAATGCCCGATTGACGTAGCCTTTTTGGGCGCTCCTTCTTGCGATGCATACGGCAATGCAAACGGAACTTCCAGCGTAAACGAAGCTCCATCGGCATGCGGCTCCCTGGGTTATGCCATGGTAGATGCACAGTATGCGCGCAATGTTGTGATGATCACTGACAATTTGGTCTCCTATCCGAACACTCCATTCGCCATTCCTGAAACCCAGGTGGATTATGTGGTCGTCGTGGATCGTATCGGTGATCAGAAGGGGATTGTCTCAGGGGCTACCCGTTACACGAAGAATCCGAAGGAACTGTTAATTGCCAAAAACGCTGCAGATGTGATTGAAGCATCCGGATATTTCGTGGATGGATTCTCATTGCAAACCGGATCCGGGGGTGCTGCGCTTGCAACTACCAGATTTCTGCGGGAAAAAATGCTTGCCGCCAATATCAAAGCAAGCTTTGCGCTTGGTGGTATTACCCAACAAATCGTTGACCTGCATGAAGAAGGATTGATTGAAAAGCTTTTGGACGTTCAGAGCTTCGACCTGCGTGCCGTAGAATCGCTGACAAAGAACAAATTCCATCAACAAATTTGTGCGGAATATTATGCAAGCCCTGAAAATATAGGCTGTGCTGCTCACCAACTGGATGTTGTTGTGCTGAGTGCGCTGGAGATTGATCTGAATTTTAATGTGAACGTAATTACCGGGTCCGATGGGGTCATCCGTGGAGCTTCCGGCGGACACTGCGACACTGCCGCAGGCGCTGCAGTATCCATCATCGTCGCTCCGCTGATTCGCGGAAGAATGCCTGCCATTCTTGATCGTGTAAATACCATTATCACACCAGGTCATACGGTTGACGTACTGATTACCGATCAGGGCATCGCTGTGAACCCTCTCCGCCAAGATCTCCTGGCTAGCTTCAAAGCCGCCAAGCTCCCTGTCTTCACGATCGGAGAGTTGCAAGAGAAGGCTACGCGGATTGTCGGCAAACCAGAGCCGGTTCAATGGGAGGATAAAATTGTGGGTGTTATCAAATATCGTGATGGTTCTGTAATTGATGTAATTCGTCAAGTGAAACAAGGACGCTAAAATTATAAACCAAGAGGAGGAAGTATTGAGCAGCTGCTCAGTACAAACAAACTTATGAGTATAAAAGAAGCCGCCTTACAGGCACACCGCGTAAGAAACGGTAAGCTGGAGATTGTAGGGACAGTACCGGTCGTAAGTAAACAGGATTTAGCGATAGCTTATACACCTGGCGTTGCCGAGCCATGCAAGGAAATCGCCAAAGATAAGAGCAAAGCCTATGAATACACGATTAAAGGGAGCACCGTGGCGATTCTGACGAATGGGACAGCAGTGCTGGGTCTGGGGGATATTGGCCCTGAGGCAGGGCTACCTGTCATTGAGGGCAAGGCCTTGTTGCTCAAAGAATTTGGTGGGGTGAATGCGTTCCCTATCTGTATCGACAGCACTGATCCAGACGAGTTTGTGCGCACGGTTGAAGTGATCGCCCCAGGTTTTGGAGGCATTCATCTTGAAGACATCAAGGCGCCAGAATGCTTCTATATTGAAGACAAATTAAAAGAAAAACTGAACATTCCGGTTTATCATGATGATCAGCATGGAACGGCAGTTGCTGTACTTGCAGGGTTATTTAATGCCTTGAAACTTGTGGGCAAAAAAATGGAGGATGTGCGCATCCTCATCAATGGAGCAGGAGCTTCGGGTATTGCCACCGCCAAGCTATTGCTTGTTGCAGGAGCGAAGCATATGGTTCTCTGCGATATTAATGGTGCCTTGGTCGAAGGCGACACCTCTCTCAATGAACCTCAGCAGCAAATCGCCAAGGTGACGAATCGTGATAAAGAAACAGGCAGTCTTGCAGAAGTCATCAAAGGCAAGGACATCTTTATCGGCTTATCGGTTGCAGATGTGATGACAAAAGAAATGGTGCAAACCATGAGCAATGAAAGCATCATTTTTGCCCTTGCCAATCCGATTCCAGAAATTTTGCCGGAGGAAGCACACAAAGGCGGAGCAAGAATTGTTGCGACCGGCAGATCGGATTTTCACAACCAAATCAATAACATGCTGGCATTCCCTGGTATTTTCAGAGGCGCGTTTGATGCCAAAGCCACGGACATCACGATGGAAATGAAATTAGCGGCAGCCAGAAGCATCGCAGATCTGGTAACAGACGAGGAGCTTGATGATACCTATATCGTTCCAGATGCGATTGACAAAAGAGTAAGTGCAGCAGTTAGTAAAGCAGTAAAAATCGTCGCAGAACAAAGCGGTGTTGTAAGAAAATAAAGACATTGTCTTTTCAGAACAAAGAAACAGGATGCGCATCCTGTACTTTCGCTTGCAGAGTGTGGGATGCGTCATTCTACTTATTCTGATTTCCATGCAGAAAAACGGTGATAATTATGGCTATGTGGATGGAACATTTGCGTGAAGAGATTTTAAATCCAACCTCTGAAGATGCTCAAAGAAAGTTTCGCGATTTCCTCAAGCGCCAAGGTCTTAGAATAGACCATCAAATTGAATATACGATGGAAATTGTAGATGGCAGCAACATTGCCGGTACGGGTTCCTTTTCAGGCAGTGTACTGAAGTGCATTGCTGTGGATGAAGCTTATAAAGACCAGGGGCTATCGGCACAAATCGTTAGCCATTTAGTAAATGAAGAATACAGGCGGGGAAGGGCTCACCTGTTTATTTATACAAAACCAGTAAATAAACAAATTTTCAAGAATCTCGGCTTTTATCCAATCGTGGAGGAATCCTCCAAGGCTGTCTTGTTGGAAAACCGATGGGATGGTGTGCGACAGTATCAGCAAGAGCTTTTGCAGGAATCGGGCGATCTCGTACCTTCGGCTGCGATTGTCATGAACTGTAATCCATTCACACTTGGACATCTGCACTTAATCGAGTATGCAGCGGCGGTTTGGGAAAAGGTACATCTTTTTGTAGTCTGGGAGGACCGATCCATTTTTCCATCAGATGCCAGATACAGACTAGTGGAAGAAGGCGTGAGACATTTGGCCAATGTGGTCTTGCACAAAGGCAAAGACTATATCATCTCGGGCGCAACGTTTCCTTCTTACTTCCTCAAAAATGATGAAGAGGCAGCAAGTACGCATATAGCACTAGATTTAAAAATATTTATCCAGTATATAGCTCCGTTGCTAAATATTCAAAAACGGTATATCGGGCAGGAGCCAAGCTGTGTCTTGACCTGCAGGTATAACACGGTCATGAAAAAATTACTGCCTTCCGTTGGAATCGACGTAGAGGAAATACCGCGACTGCTATGGGAAGGGGACGTAATCAGCGCCTCTGCGGTCCGCAAATATATCCGTCTGGGTCAAATGGATAAAGTGAAGCAGCTTGTACCGGACACGACCTATCAGTTTTTATTGTCAGTTGAAGCTGGAGAAATCATCAGGCGTATCAGGGAGATGTCATAACATGTATTCGTATGAGGTTACCCTTGAAGAAATGCTACAGGCACGCGAAAACCGGGCAGATAGACAAAGACAACTGATCAGCAGGTACGCGGTACCTCTGATCAGCATGACGATCAATATCCCAGGACCACAGAAGTCCTCTCCAACGAGTGAATACGTTTTTCAAGAAGGCTATCGTATCTTGATAAGTCAGCTGGCGGTGAACCAAATGACACCGCTGCACAGTGAAGCGTATGATCTGCTAACAGGCCCAGAAGCATATGTTGCCGTTCAGGCAGACGCGCGAATATTGAAAAAGTTGGTCATTGCGATTGAAGATGGGCATCCACTAGGAAGATTACTGGATCTGGATGTGATTAGACTCAATGGAAGGGCAATCTCCAGAGATGAACTTGGCTTGGGCAAGCGAAAATGTCTCATGTGCGAGCAAGCTGCGCATGGTTGTGGACGGAGTAGAGCACATGCACTTCCCGAATTGCTGAAAGCTATCAAAGCACTGGTGGACAGTTATACGCGAAAGCATCAAGTAGTCAAACGAGCATGATCGTTCATCATCATTAAAAAATCCAGGGAAGAAGGTTGTTAGTATGTATGATTGCAACAAGCCTATTAAGTGAAAGCCTTGGTCAACAGGCTGTCCTTGCGCTGCTAACAGAGGTCTCCGCCAGCCCAAAGCCGGGACTGGTAGATCGGTTTAATCGTGGTGCTCACAAGGATATGGACTTCTTTACGTTTATGTCTAGTGCGGCCGCACTTTCCGGCTATTTTGAAAGATGTACAAAGGCGGGAGGTTCCTTTCATGGAGAGGATCTCCGTATACTATTTGCGAATCTACGCCCCTTGGGACAGGAAGCCGAACAGGCTATGTTTGCCGCAACAGGCGGGGTGAACACACATAAAGGTCTTATTTTTTCGCTAGGAATTATTTGTGCCGCCGCCGCGTATTGTTGTACGACACGAGCAGTTGCTAGCAGGCTGGATGAACAAATAATTTGTGAGACCATTGCTCAGATGACCAAAGGTTTATGTGCGAGCGAGCTTGCATCCCTAAAAAAATCAACAGGCTTAACGGTCGGCGAACGGTTATATAAAGAGTGGGGCATGACGGGCATACGTGGTGAGGTGGAAGCAGGCTTTCCCACCGTGCGAGAGTATGCTCTGCCCGTCTATCGTGAGTTGAAGTCATCGCAACGATACCATGTGAATGATATCTGTGTTCAAACCCTGTTACAACTGATGGTTGTCAACGAAGATACGAATGTCGTTGGTAGACACGATAGGGAGATGTTAACCTATGTCCAGCAATATGCCAAGCAGGCGCTAGAGGCGGGCGGTATCTTGTCAGAGAGAGGTGTCGCCATGATTCATCAAATGAACGATGATTTTGTGCAAAAAAATGTTAGTCCTGGTGGTTCCGCTGATTTACTGGCAGTCACAATCATGTTGGAATATTTATGTCTAGCGCCACCTGCAATATAACGGCAATGCGGTTCATAGCCGACCCATTTTAATGAAAAAGGGCTGTCCCCAAAGTGATATGTTCCCCTCACAACAGACAGGTTAATTCGTAAAACCTACTGCTGTAAGGGGGATTTTTTTATGAAAAGAGATAATTGTGGATGAAGCTGTGTAGAAGTGAGCCTTGAGGTCTTTCATATATGAAAACTTGCATATTAGGAAATAAGGTTGGATTTTTGTGGTTAAATGTGTTACGCTTACTTTCCTTTTTTTGTGTCGGAGCAAGTGAATGAGATGCAGAAATCGAGACTTGATATTCTTAGGAGGTAACTGAAATGGAGAATGAGTTTCAAAGTGCCTATCAAGAAGAACAGCACAGGCTGTCGCTTGCTATGGAGGAAATTGATCGGAGATTGGAACGGCTTCGCAATACGCCGGTGTACACCGGGCATGATTTTACGGAGCAAGTGCTGGAATCGGCACGGGAGGAAAAACGTCAGGCTTTGGCCAAAAGCTCGCAGGAGCCTTATTTTGGGCGTATGGATTTTGACGAGCGTGGCAGAGGGCAGCGGAAGCCGCTTTATATCGGTAAAATCGGAGTGGAGCGTGAAGAAACGTCGGCGTATCCGTTGGTGATTGATTGGCGTGCACCGATTGCCAGCTTGTTTTATTCGTTTACAGGTGGTGAAGAAACCGCGTCCTACGATGCTCCCGAGGGAACCATTGAGGGCTTGGTATATCTGAAGCGTAACGTGGTCATTCGTAAAAGGATCCTGGAACGGGTAGCTGATACGTACAATCGTGAAAGCGACGAGCCTGCCGTTTCCGATGAGTTTCTCGTTTATCGTTTGGGAGAGAACAAGGATAACCGTTTACGGGATATCGTATCTACCATTCAGGCGGAGCAGGATCAGATCATCCGCGCGGCTAAAAATACAGCCCTTGTTATTCAGGGGGTAGCGGGTAGTGGCAAGACGACGGTAGCGCTGCATCGTCTCGCATTTTTGTTGTATCAATACAAGGATCAGGTGTCGGCGGACAAAATGGTTATTTTCGCACCAAACCATATGTTTCTCGATTATATTTCAGATGTACTTCCAGAGCTGGGGGTCGGAAATATTCAGCAAAGTACATTTGCAGACTGGGCGCTGGGTTTGTTAGGGCTGGATTTACCTTTGGCTGATCCTGCCGATACATTATCTTATTGGTTTGAGAGTGGCAGCTTGAGAACGGAATCCATGGATGAGGCGCCGGGAAGATTCAAGGGTTCGGTTCACTTTATGAAGCTGCTTCAAGCTTTTGTAGAACGGCTGGAGTCCATTTCCGTGCCGGAGGGTGATTTTTCACCATGGGATGGGGCGGTGCTGCCGCGAGCTGAGATTTTGAATTGGTTCAATGAGGAATATAAGCCATATCCGCTCGCGAAGCGGAAGGAGCGTGTGCTGGCAAGAGTCCATCGTTGGATTGAAATGGAGCTGAAAAAGTCGCCTTCAGCGGCTGCGCTCAAGGAACGCAAGAAAAAAGCTGGTTCCCGGGAAAAGGCATATGCTAAAAAATGGCCCCAATACGACGTACTGACACTCTACAAGCAGCTTTTTCAGGCAGCTAAAGGATTACCCGCAGATACGGCTGCGGAGATGAAGGCTTCTTTGCCGGCTGTTATTTTTAAGGCCACACAATCGGACTTGCGAAATCAAATTATCCGTGAAGAGGATCTGACTGCCTTGGTGTATCTTCACGTGCTGATTCATGAGGTAGAATCATCTCAACGTTTTGACCATGTGGTCATTGATGAAGCGCAGGATTTTTCACCTTTTCATATCGCATTGCTGGATTTGTTCGTAAAAGGGCATTCCTTTACCATATTGGGCGATTTATCGCAGGGGATTCATGAATATCGTGGCGTACATGCGTGGGAGGAAATGAGTTCTCTTTTTGCACCGGAACATACGGGGTATTTTGCACTGACCCGAAGCTATAGATCAACCTTGGAAATTATAGAATTTGCAAATACGATTTTGGAGCAGGGAGTTCGTGGCGGCATTACGGCAGTTCCGGTATTTCGTAGTGGCGATCCGGTACGCACCGTGTCTTATGACTCGTCGCTGCGTGAGCAGAGTTTGCTCACCGCTTTAAAAGAGCTTTCCTCCAAAGAGTATCGTACTGTTTCTGTGCTAACACGCACCTTAAAAGAGGCTGTGGAGTTGCATGAGGTTTTCACAAGTGCGGGGTTGGATGTGAATTTGATTGACGGTGGTAAAAAGCAATATGAAGGCGGCTTGTCTGTACTGCCTGTATACCTGTCCAAAGGTCTGGAGTTCGATGCAGTTATTGTGGCGGATGCCGACAATGAGCATTATGGAGAACGGGCATGGGATGCCAAGCTGTTGTATGTGGGATGTACCCGTGCGCTGCATGAGCTGTGGCTATTGCATGGCGGTTCACTTCCAAGTTACGTACAGGCACAGTCGGAGTAAGCAGAAAAGCGTTGTAGAGTGTATTTGAGTTGTTGTATTAGTTTCTGTTTACCTAGTCGAAGAACAGCCACGAAATTCATCTTTCGTCCAGGGCTGTTCTTTCTTTTTTTGTAGGCGACAGACTTGTAAGTTTACAGCTGTGCCGTGACATGCTATCTGCAACTTGTTAACGGATATGGTAGAATAAAAGGCGGTTTATACCGTTTCAGGATCATAGATGACTTGAATTTTCATGATTTTCAACCGTATGAGCGAACATAATATAGTATATTTTCAAAGAAAAAAAGAAAGTGTTCGTTCATAAACCATAAGGAAGTGAATGAAATGGACTTATTTTCATATTCCCAGGAGTCAACGCCAAGCAATCGGTTGCTTGCAGATCGCCTGCGTCCGACTTCGCTGGATGAATATATTGGACAGGAGCATGTTGTGGGTCCGGGCAAGCTGCTGCGAAGAGCTATAGAGGCAGATCAGGTTTCTTCTATTTTGTTGTACGGACCACCGGGGTGTGGCAAAACGACGCTGGCACATATCATCTCGCAACACACACAAGGCGATTTTGTTCGTCTGAATGCAGTAGAAGCATCTGTGAAGGACGTAAGAGAAGTCATTGACCGTGCACAAACGAATAAATCCATGTATGGCAAAAAGACCATTCTGTTCCTTGACGAGGTACACCGTTTCAACAGCTCACGTCAGGATGCACTGCTGCCTGCGGTGGAAAAGGGGACGATCGTGTTTATTGGCGCCACGACTGAAAATCCCTTTCACTACGTCAACGGCGCTTTAATGAGCCGTTCTACGTTGTTCCAGCTTGAAGCTCTGACGCAGGAGCATTCGCTGGCTGCTATGCGCCGCGCCTTGAGCGATGCAGACAAGGGACTTGGCTATATGCAGCTTCAGGTAGATGAAGCTGCACTGGATCACATCGCGTCCATGGCAAACGGCGATATCCGCCGCGCTTTGAACGCGCTGGAACTGGCGGCGCTTACGACGCCTCCGCTGGCAGACGGCACGATTCACGTGACGCTGGAAGTTGCAGAGGAATCCATCCGCCGCCCGATTGTCAAGGCAGATGAGTCCACGCAGTATGACGTGCTGTCGGCCTTTCACAAAAGTATTCGCGGCTCCAGCGACGCCGCACTGTTCTGGTTCCTGTACGCCGTAGAAAAGCTCGGCATGGACCCGATGACATTTATCCGCCGCCTCATCGCGGCGAGCAGTGAGGATATTGGCCTGGCGAACCCGCAGGCAATGGTACAAGCAGTGAGTGCGCTTGAAGCCTATCGCAATAATGGCTGGCCCGAGGCCAAGCTGAACATTGCACAGGCCATTTTGTTCGCTGTGGAAAGCCCCAAATCGAATGCCGTATATACGGCGATTTCACGGGCAATGTCGGCTATGGACGATATCAAATCAGCCGGGGTGCCACTGCATTTGCGTGACGCACACTACAAAGGCTCGGAAAAGCTCGGGCATGTCGGCTATCAATACCCACATAATTTTCCGAATCATTATGTGAAACAACAATATTTGCCCGATTCGATAGCAGACCAGACCTTTTACCAGGCTACTGAGCAGGGGAATGAGTCAAAAATCAGGCAAAACCAGCGCTGGCGGGATTCACAGTCTTAATATATGTAGCGACCTGATATACGAAGTGTGTACGATATCGTCACTCTGCTTGCTACAGCCTGGCAATTACGATGCCCTGCGGCTGGGGCGGATTTTCCCTTGGCGTACTGCTAATCAATTGGATCGGCTGTCTGCTCCTAGGCTGATTCTTTACGGTAACTTTGCGATCGTGGCGGATCAACCAACATAAGACTGCAAAACGGAATAAAAGCTTCCCAAACCCGACTCAAGGCATTCTCAGCCGTAAATAAGGGTTCGGAAGCTTTTTTCATTTGGTATGTTTATGAATATATGATCAAGTATTGCATTAAGTGCTGTTCCTATACAGCTATTTTTTATCTCGTTCTTTATACAGCTCAGGCAAAAGGGATTCCAGCTCCGGCCTTGGATCAGGATCAGACAGCTTCATTTCCTCCAGCGTTTGGACGGCAATCCGCAGCACAGTATAATCCCTATACCAACGGTTATCAGAAGGGACGACATACCAAGGAGCTTGTTTGGTTGCGCTCAATTCTAGTACATCCTCATAGTATTGAGTATATTGCTTCCAAAATTTTCGTTCCTGCAAATCACTTGGATCAAGCTTCCAGTTTTTGTGAGGCTTCTCAATCCGGTCGATCAGCTTTTCCAACTGGAATTGCTTTGAAATATGTAAAAAGATTTTAACCACCTTTACACCACTATCCAGCAACAACTGTTCAAAATGCTTGATATGCTTAATATTCCGTTTGGCCTGCTTATCGGATATCTGCCCGTGAACACGTGTAATCAGCACATCCTCATAGTAAGAACGGTTGAATGCTGCAATATATCCACGTCCCGGGGTTACGCTATGAGCACGCCACAAGAAATCATGACTTAATTCCTCAGCCGTAGGTGATTTAAAGCTGTGGACAGTCACCCCCGCAGGGTTAAGATTGGAAAATACCTGCTTGATAACGCCATCTTTTCCGCTGCAATCCATACCCTGAAATACAAACAAAACGGCTTGTTTTTTCTCCGTAAATAATTTGCTCTGTAATTCCGCGAAGCGTTCCTTCAATTGATCTGTTTCCTGTCGGATTTCTTCTTTACTTTTGATACCCTTCGTATCCTTGGGGTCCCATTCTTTCAAAGAAACTTTTTTACCCGGTGTCAGCATTCCTAATGAATCAGACATAAAGGCACGCTCCTTTTCAATTGAAGTAATATCTTGTCTACATCATATACCCAAATGGGAGTGTTATCAAAAATTACTTATATATTAATGGTCTTTATTAACGATATTCTACTGGTAATGTTTCTGGTCACGAAATTTCCTTCAGGTTCAACAATTAAAAATTTAAGTTTTAAGTCTTTAGACATAGGCAATAAGGTTAATCCTTCTTATAACAATTAGGAATTAGGATGGTTCTCCATAAATTTGAATAGTGTTTTATGTCATGATTAACTCTAACCAGAGGTATATTATGACAACAATTAAAGTGACACCTGAGCAGCTTATGACTGTCTCCAAGCAATTTGAACTTGCACAGCAAACAGTGACCCAAATGAATTGCAATTTAGTGAAACAAATTTCATCAATGGAACGATTGTGGGATGGATTGACCAAAGAGCAGTTTTATTATAGATTTCAAACATCTCAGAAGAATATGAATGACTTTGTTACACTAACAGATTCTATTGCAAAAGAATTGCGTCATCATGCGGACAAATTCAGATTAGCTGATTTGCTGGAAGCAGGTAACATTGATACAAGCTGCTTACCACCTCCACCTAATTATGTGCTGCTCCTGCTCTAGATACTAGAAATGCTTTGGAAAAATCGGCAGATAGTTTGGTAGAGCTTGGTGAGGATTTTATGGCTGCTGCGGAGGACAGGTACGAAAAACGCTATGACTCTGTAGGAGGATTTTTAGACTATTGGACGTTTGGTATTCCGAAAGGTTTGTATCAAGGATATGCAGAGCGTGCATCCAAACAGTTTGATTCAGGGAATGATTTTTTTAACTTCTGGACTTTTGGTGTACATGGAACAATCAGAGAAGCAATGTTTCCTACAAATGCATGGTCAAAGGAACATTGGGCTAACATGATCAGTACAGCAGGAATATTTGGAGGAGTCAGCTCAGTAATTAAGCCTAAAATTGGATTGGGATCTCTAATAAAAATTGAGGTAAAATCTGGAGCTGCTATTGAAGTAGAAGGGACTTCGAATCGATTATCTGATACGATGTTAGGGAAGAATGATGCCGACCCATTTAGGGATATATATGGTCCTGGACGACTTTCTCATCCAGAAGAGTGGAGTGCCATTATTAAGAATACACAAGAAGCCGGAGTTGAAGTTAGGATTCTGGATAGAGACATTATGGCGTATGCACCTAAAGGATCAGGGAAGCCTGGGCAATTGAATATATATGAGGATGCTTCAATTAGTGCACTACGGCATGAGTACCAACATTTTCTTGATGATAAAGCTAAAGGATTTCCTAGTTTGGATGTAACATATGAATTCAAAAATAGGATTATCATGGAGCTTAGAGCCTATATGGTGGAAATAAAAGAAGCAGAAAGGATTGGAAATAAGGAACTTGCAGAACACCTTTGGAACAATTACAGAGATGAACGGCAGTATCTTTTAGAGAATTATGGACCAGTTAAACTAGATTGAATGGAGATCATAAAATGAAGCTACTTACTTTATCTAAAGAAATACGAGAGGGAAAAATAAGTGACGATCAATTGGTGGAATGTTTGGATATCCAGCATAATCAGGTTCAGTTGAATGCAATGAGTCAGATCGCTAAAAAGAAACTGTGCAATGAGAAAATAATCGAAAAATTGAAACATATCAGCCAGTTCAGAGATCCCAAGATAAACAAGCTTTTTGGTATTGATACTCTTGGACACTATAGTATTGCTGTGCTTCGAGTATTGAATACTTCTGAATCTATAAAACAATATGAGCTGTTAATGTCTGAACTCGATGATTTTGATAAAGAAATAGTTGAAAGAATTACAGAGGGGATAAGTTAATATTCATGCTAGAAGTCCATTTAAAGAGCAGATCATGAATTCTCTTTAAGCCATTGACTAAAAACATCTTTCAGAAAAAAAGTCGTCCCTCCCAAATCCGGAGAGACGACTTTTTAATTACTGCTATATCAATGCAAAATGGTCATTCATTTAAATCGTTTCAGGCTGAAGCTTTTCTACCTTATCAATGGTTCCGCCACCCAGACACTGTTCCCCGTCGTAAAATACAACAGCTTGTCCAGGGGTAATGGCCTTTTGATGTACATCGAATACGACGTGTACAGTTCCATCCGCAAGCCATTGTAAAGTTACTTGCTGGTCAGGCTGGCGGTAACGGAACTTGGCTGTACAGCGGAATTCGCCGGACGGACGGGTATCTGCGCCTTCAATCCAATTCACATCAGTTGCAATCAGGCTGGTGGAATACAGGCTGTGGTGACGATCACCCTGTACCACATACAGGATATTCTTCTCCAGATCCTTATCCGCTACGAACCACGGTTCGCCTGAACCTGAACCGCCGATGCCCAAGCCTTGTCGTTGACCCAGTGTATAGTACATCAGACCATCGTGGCGTCCTTTAACTTCACCAGTAGCGATATCCACCATGTCTCCACCTTTTGCAGGCAGATATCCACTTAGAAACTCCTTGAAATTACGCTCGCCGATAAAGCATACGCCCGTGCTGTCTTTCTTCTTGGCCGTATATAGTCCCGCAGATTCCGCAATTTTACGTACTTCTGGTTTCGGCAGATGACCGATGGGGAACATTGCTCGGGACAACTGTGTTTGGCTTAACGCATTCAGGAAATAAGTCTGATCTTTGTTGCTGTCCACACCTCGCAGCAAAGTAAAGCGGCCGTTTTCTTCCACAACCCGTGCATAATGTCCAGTAGCAACATAATCTGCTCCCAAATCCAACGCTTTATTTAGAAACTCGCCGAATTTAATTTCACGGTTGCACATGACATCCGGGTTGGGTGTGCGTCCAGCTTTATATTCATCAAGAAAATAGGAGAATACTTTATCAAAGTATTCTTTTTCAAAGTTGACGGTATAGTAAGGAATGTCGATCTGTTCACAGACGCGGCGCACATCCTCCGCATCCTCCTCAGCCGTACAACGGCCAAATTCATCCGTGTCATCCCAGTTTTTCATGAAGATGCCGATTACGTCATAGCCCTGCTCCTTCAGCAGCAGCGCGGTAACGGATGAGTCGACGCCACCGGACATCCCGACGACGACACGGGTTTCATGATTGGCTTTAGCCATGGTCATCACCCAATTCTTTCAATATTGTTGTAGAACCCACCTATTGTAACATAAACGATAACAAGTTACGATGTTTGGACGATCAAACGACACGGCGAACGATGGAAGAAAGCTGCATAAAACGGGCTAAAGCCGTTCCAAATCGCCCGAAAGCAACTTTTTTTAAGATTATTACCGTAATGTTTCCCTTTACCTGCCCTAATATGTTAACATAAGCTGAGGGTTAGGATCGGAATAGAGAGGTTTACAACACCAGTTATTCCGCGTGTTTAACGGAATTGTTACTATAAGTGAGGTGGCACAATTGAAAATATCAACGAAAGGCCGCTACGGCCTGACCATTATGATGGAACTTGCAGCCAGGTTTGGCGAAGGGCCAACTTCTTTGAAAAGTATTGCCGAAAAAAATCAGCTGTCGGAGCATTATCTGGAACAGCTTATTGCGCCTTTGCGTAATGCAGGTTTGGTAAAAAGTATCCGTGGTGCTTACGGCGGTTATATTTTGGCGAATGAACCGGCAGGGGTAACAGCGGGAGACATCATTCGTGTACTGGAAGGTCCGATTTCTCCGGTCGATTTCACGGAAGAAGACGATCCGGCAAAACGCCAGCTCTGGCTGCGAATTCGTGACAGCATTGCTGAAGTGTTAGATTCTACTACACTTAAGGACTTGATCACATACCAAGAACATGATGAATTGGATAATTACATGTTCTATATTTAGCCAAGAGCTAGTTATATAGCCAAATTGCCTTATGTGGCAAGGGTTTTCGAGGTTATGGATTCGAGCGAGTTACCCGCAAATTACCCGCATTTCTAATTGTTGATTTGGCAGAAAGGCGCTCATCCTTTTGCCACTCCTGCAATAATCCGAGAGCCTTGGCTACGGTATCTCCAGAGCTTACGATACGTTCACTCTGTTCATTCTTTGGAGGGATAAAGGAATACTTAAGAACGCTTGTACCGTAAATCTGTTTGTTTACATTAATCGTTCGTGCGTCAAAATCAATATCGTCCCACTGAAGTCCTGCTGCTTCACTGATTCGTAAGCCTGTGTAGGCTAGTACAATGAAAAAAGCCCACATGTTGGTTGTAAGCATAAACTTGGCTAATTGTAAAAGTTTTTTAGTTCGTCCTTCTCAAGAAATTTGGGGAGGACTTGTCTTTTTTCTCCGGTTTTCCGCGTTTTTTTTTCTCCTTTGGTATAACTGCATCAGCGGTTGGATCGAACTCGATCAAGCCATTTCGTTTAGCGTGTTCAAACATAAGAGAAGCTGCGGTGTGTATAGTGGTAGTAGTGCTGCGGCTCATACCCTCTTCTTTTAGCTTATAAAGGAAATCCTGATATTGACTCGCGGTCACGTCTACGAGCGCAAAGCCACCAAATTGCTTCAACAGAACCCCTAGTCCATACATACGACTTTTGATCGTGTTTTCAGCTGGCTCTCGCTCCATGATGTATGCTTTAAGCCATGTCTGACTCCAAGTCCTTACTGTTAGCTCGTCTGTGTATTTCAACTTTTTCTGTATCTTTTTCGCCTCGATCAATATCCCAAAATCAACTGCCTCCTGAATCGTGTCAAACCTAGGCGAATCCATTTCTTTGCTGCTTTTCTTTTCCTCCCCATCAACGAATTTGGTAGTGGGAATGTAGTAGCGATAAGAATACTTGCCATCACGTTCCCTGACATTTGTTGGCAACTCCCTCTTCGTGGAACTTCCTTTCTTTTTCACAGATTTGACTCCTTACTTTTAGAAATATAAGAACATATGATCTTTTTTTTGATATATTTAAACAGCCTTGCGGCTGGGAAGTGCAAAGTTCAACTAAAATATTTCTACTACACCCAAAGGACAACTGGTAGCGCATTCGTAGATCAAATCAAATCTTTGGTCGGAGAAAAGGTGGCAGGCGAATCTAAAAGTGGATGGAAAAACAATTCAGATAAACACAGATTCATCGGTTGTTACTAATACAACTTCTGTGCCTAGTTCGAACACAAATGCGAACTCTGATAAAGCAGTAAAAGATGGAAAGTATGACGGTTGGAGTATATCGAGACTAGACCAAAGAAAATCGGATTTAGAAAAATATTCAGGAATCTGAAAATGGAAAGCAAAAATTATTGAAAGAACTTGATATTGCTAACAAGTTACTAGAATCAAATCCCTTTAATTCAGACAAAGCCTTAGCAATTGGGGAAGAAAATGTGAACAAAACAAAGAAAGAATTAAATGGCATCGAGGAAGATTTATCTAAATATAAGACTGAACTAGAAGAAATAAATAAGGCTATAGCAGCGCTAAAATAAGCGTGCTGTCGTACTTTATGTGATAAAAACGTAGTGAAAAGGTACTAAACACTGAATACAATATAGATACACAAAAAGCCCTCTTAATATGGAGGGCTTTTGTTTTTATAAGATGAAATAAGTATTAGGCTGCACTCAAATAGAATAAACGGCAGCTATGGACGAGAAAATAAAATCCTAGACTGCCGTTTTTTTATTGAACTATTGTGTCCCTTTAGTTCAATCTCTTCCCTTTTCATAAAAGTTGCTGTGCAAACTTTCTGCCGTTGAAATCATGTCTTACTCCAAGTCACTTTGTAAAATTCTAATCCCCACCGAGTTCAATCGTTTTCGTGGCGACACGGTCATGAAATTCCCGATCATGCTCCACGAATACAATGGTCGGCGTGTACTCAAGCAGCAGCTCCTCAATTTGCATCCGGGAAATCACGTCGACAAAGTTGAGCGGTTCGTCCCAAATATGCAGATGAGCCTCCTCACATAGGCTTCTCGCGATCAGAACCTTCTTCTTCTGCCCGCCGCTAAACGCCGATATATCTTTCTCAAACTGGATGCGGGCGAAATCTAGCTTACGCAATACGGCCTTAAATAAGCTTTCGTCAATTCTGTGCTCTGCTGCATAATCGGAAAGCGTTCCTCGCAGATGAGAAGTATTCTGGGATACATAGGAAACGCGAAGCTGCGGCTCCCGCTGAAACGTACCTGTATAGTGTAGCGCCTCAGCGTTGAGCAGGCGGAGCAAGCTAGATTTACCTGAACCATTTGGACCTGAAATTGCAATTCGATCTCCTGGTTCGATCGTCAGACTAACGTTCTTGCAAACCGCTCTTTCCCCGTAGTAAATCGTGACGTGATCCAGCATCGCCAGTTCCGATTTGGGATACACGAGCTGAGAGATCGCAAGGCTTTCTGACTGTTCGATATTTCGGAGCAGTTTCGATTTTTCCTCTAAAGCGGCGTGTTGCCGCTGTTCGATGGATTTCGAGCGTTTCATCATTTTTGCTGCCTTATGCCCGACGTAACCCTTGTCAAGCTTGGAGCCGGAATTTCGTGTGCCGTTTTTCGATTTTTCGGTCTCGAAAGACCAGCCGCTAGTACGTTTAGCAGAAGCTGATAAACGCTGTATGTCTTTGTACAGCTTTTCGTTTTGTGCTATTTCGAACGTATCCTGGCGAGTTTTGTTCGTCCACCAGCTGGAGAAGTTGCCTTTTTGGATTTCGATATTCGATTTGTTGATCGATAGAATATGGTCCACGCAGCGGTCGAGAAAAGCCCGGTCGTGTGAAACAAGAATAAAACCGCGCTTCGTATTCAGATAATCGGCGACAAGCTTGCGTGCGTGCAAGTCGAGATGATTGGTCGGCTCGTCGATGAGCAGAAATCGATTGTCTTGGATGAATAGCACGGCCAGCAATACCTTCGTCTGTTCTCCTTGGGACAGCGATTCGAAAGGCCGGTACAACACGTCTTCTGAAACCTTAAGCAGGTTCAGTTCGCGCATCAACTTCCAGCTCTCATAGCTTGGCACGATCTCTTCGACGACGTCTAAGGTCAAATACTCCGGGTGTTCGACGGGAAACGGAAAATAATCAAAGGCGACTGGTGTGGAGATCGTACCGCTATATTCGTACTTCCCCTGCAGCAGGTTTAAGAACGTCGTTTTCCCCCGACCGTTTCGCCCCGTAAAGCCCAACTTCCAGTCTGTATCAATTTGAAAATGAACATTTTCGAATATGGGGTCATAGCTGCCTGGATAGGCAAAAGTAAGATTGGTTACCTGAATGGCGGGCATGGCAATCATCCTTTCGTTTGGATATAAAAAGAGCCGCAAGAAAGGTGCTATCTTGCGGCTCTAATCCATACGAGGAAATACGGCCCCATTCCAAGTGGCCGTATGACTGTCCGGAGAGGGAGCGCAAACGTAACGCAGACCTTTCTTGCAGAGATGAAATAAAACGACCACAGCCGATCGCTGAGTCCGTTCTTTTCGTGATCTCGAAGCAAGAAAGTTCTACATGTATCCGTTCAACTCCCATCATCAAATTACATTCAGTTTATCACAATAGTAATTTAACTACAACCTGCGTAGTCCCGATTAGGCTGAAGCCTCGCGTAGGTCGCCATGCTCCTTAGATTGATTACTGTTATTCAACTATCCTGCTCGTTCGTATTAGGTTAATAACATATGGGTTTTTAAAATCCGTAGCGTTATAGCAGCAGAACCAATTTAAGTATAAGTATGAAAGCCTCTGATAACTCAGGGGCTTATTTTAAGTTTTTAGGAGGTGAGGAAACCCGTGGCAAAGATAAAATCTACATTAGATATTCAATTGGATATAACAAGACCGGTTGAAGAATTAACTGTAGTCATTTCTGCTGTCATTGCTTCGCAGCCAGCACGCCGGAAAGAAATACTTATAGGTTTGGATATAGCAGTAGGAAATGCATTAGCAGAGATACAGGCCCAAGAGGAAAAGGAACAGAAAATAGACAATGATAGCTCAGGAAAAGTTTCCTGAACAGAGAGACGGGGGAACACGATGGATATTACAGTTATTTTTTCGTTAATTGCTGCGATTAGTGGGATTATTTTAGGTTGGGCCGGGCGCAGCAGGTCAATGCGGCAAGACATCATTCAAGAGGCGGGAGCGGAAGCTTTGCAGCGTGCGGATGTTGATTACATCAAGCGCGGTGTGGACGACATTCGGCTCGAACAGCGGGTGCAGGGGCAAAGGATTGATGCCTTATCCGAACGGGTTACGCGGGTTAAAGAATCAGCGAAACAGGCTCATAAACGACTTGATCGAAAAGAAGAAACGGGAGGAATTTAACAATGGATTGGAATACAGTATGGTCGTTAATCGACCCTAAATTGTTAATTGTTGTAGCTGTTTGTTGGGTTATTGGTATAGGGATCAAGCAAACGCCTAAAGTGCCGGACTGGAGCATTGTATATATCGTCACGGGTGTTGCTGTGATCCTAACGGTCTGGATTCTAGGTTGGGGGCCACAGGCAGTCATTCAGGGCGTACTTGCTGGAGCATTCGCCGTGTACGGGAATCAGTTGGTCAAGCAAATGAAAAAGGGAGCTGACAAGTAATGCGGAAAGTATCGAAAGCGGGCCTTAGTTTAATTAAGAACTTCGAGGGCTGCCGCTTGACAGCTTATAAACCTGTTCCGACCGAAACGTCCTGGACCATAGGTTGGGGGCATTACGGACCGGACGTTAAAGCAGGCATGACCATAGCACAAGCCAAGGCCGATGCTATGCTGGTGGAGGATTTATCCAAATACGAGGCGTATGTAAACAACCCGGCCTATGTCCCGGTAACCGACCAGCTCACGCAAAGCCAGTTCGACGCGCTCACTAGCTTCTGTTACAACTGCGGGGCTGGAAGTCTGAGAACACTCTGTAAAGGACGCACGGTGGCGCAGATTGCCGCCAACATCACGAAATATAACAAGGCTGGCGGGAAGGTGTTGGCTGGTCTGACACGCCGTAGAAATGCAGAGTGGGCTCTGTTCAACAATACTGTCGCTCGCAGAGACTAAAGAGGATAAGACAGTGGACAAGGTTAACGTGATTGTAAACGGTAAGACTATCGCTGACGTTAATATGATCGACGGTAAAACCTATGTTCAGCTACGTGCCGTGGGCGAGGCGTAGGGCGCTACAGTGGATTGGAACGACAAAACTAATACAGCTACAGTAAGCAAATAGGTGCAAGAAGAACGCCCTAATTAGTAGAAGGGCGTTCTTCTATAAAGTAAGTTATTTTTACTATATGAACACGATTTAATAATATTTCGCTATTATTAAGGTTACTCATACTTACTATAAAGTCACCTTTTTTCGTAATGGTAATTAATCTAGCATTTAATAATTCTCCATTGCTTGTAGTGACGGTTAGCTAATGTCTGATGGGTACTGACCAGTAATAGCCCAAGCTTCGCCTTCAACTCTGTCTCCGTTGGCTCTGAATTGAACTTCGTATTTCCCTGAAGGCATTCCATTTGGGAATGAATTGCGACTATCCCATGGTAATGTGTCTCTTTTGCCTACGGTCTTTGTAATGTACTGTCTCCCAGAATCTTTATGCACCAAGCTCCACGTAATTGTTGATGTCCCTGCATTCTTCACTTTAATACTTACGTGCCCATAACCTTTTTCAACAGTAAATTCCATCAACGGACTTGTCCCACCAAGAACCTCATGTGTCTCTGGACCAGTTTTTTGGATAACTATACCTCCATGATCCTTCGATACTTCAATCCCCGTAACTGGTGCGGCAGAAGCAGCCAGCGGAGCTACTGCCGTGAGAGCTAAAACACCTGTAAGGATAACTGCTGTTTTTTTCAACCTTAATATTCGAAAGCACTTCCTTTTCTATAACATGTGGAATACTTAACCATTATACCACATGAAAAAGGAAATATTTATATAAATATATTAATATTTTGGAAAATGATTCTTTGGAACTGCTTATTCTACAGGAATCGACAATGACTGCAAAAAAATAAAAGTTATTGACAACTGTTAAATTGTGGACAACAATAGAATGCAATAATATAAAAATTTTGGAATTTTTATGTGAAGGGTGCATATGACATGAAGCATACACCTACGATTCGGGCGGAATTAGACAGATACCTACAACAAGAGGGTTTGAGCATAGCACAATTTGGGCATATTGCAGGCATGAATAGGGGACTAGTAAGTGCTATTGTGACGGGAAATAAGTCTATGTCTGTTAACCAGCTTGACCTAATTACTGAGGCTATGGGTTTACCGGAAGGGCATTTTTACGATCTGTTTATAGAAAACTACATCATCGACCATCCTCCGAATATGAGGCGAATCGAGCCATTTTTATTTCGTTGTGCGGAGTTGGACAAGCTGGATGCGATCCGTCGAGTGGTGAGAGCCATCATGGACAATCTTCTCTATTCGCCCAAACTATTTGAGATTGCAGAAACATTATTAGCACAGGGACGATATGTTGCGGCACTGATACTCTATGAGAACGTAGCAGAAGTAGAGAAGTACCAGCACTCCGAACGTTTGGCGATTTGTCAATATCGCATGTTCACGATTCAGATTGGTGACGACCAAAGCCGCAACCTCAAGGCAGCTATACTATTTGAGCCTTATGTCGAGCGTCTAGATGATTTAGAACAACTTGATGCGTTAAAGGATTTGGCTAATGTGTACAGGTCTTTGCGTAAATGGGACAAGGTTGATGAAATAGCGAGGGTAATGAGAGCTAAAGCGGAAATCCAATACAATTGGAAACATCAACAGAAGAACCAAGAACGCAATGAGGCTGCTAAGAAACTAAGTCGTCCGATGTTTGTGTACATCACGTATGCCGACTTACTATGTGCGAGTGTCTGTGATGCCCGAGGCGATTACCAACAAGCTCTACAATATACATACGCCTATGCGGACTTGGATTGGGTTAGAGAGACTGATGATGATACCCTCTATTGGGTAGAAATGTATCAAGATTGGGCCCGATGCAATATTTATGTAAATAAGCTCCTGTCTGGAGATGTCAGCGTGCTCTCAGACTATGTTGAATACATAGCCGAAACAGCACATACCATGGAAGGTGAGAAACTTTCAAAGCTGTTAAACGTTATGATAGCTGCTAACCGACATAATCTGGATGTAGATGATGTACTTACAAGGTTTAAAGTAGATATTGATGCCTTTACTCAACTCCCTATATCTACTGATATGTACACCCAACAAGTAATACCGGATTACTTCGCATGGTTTGGTTACGAAATGGCTCATTATTATTTACATCGGGTGAAATACAGTGATGGCTTCAAATGCTTGATGTATGCAATGGTAAAGTCGCATATAATAAATAATGAAACTTACTTCATAAATTGTATTGGCCTGTTTATGCGTTTCCAAGTCCATGCGAATCCTGAAATCAAGACAGAGTTCTCCAATCTAATTGAAAAGGTGTGGTTAGACAATGTTGAAAAAAATGGCACTGTTAATTGTTGTGAGTAGCTTTTTGGTTTTCATAACCGTACCTGGTATCCAGATTCTTGTACAGGTTGGAGGTTCTTAAACGTCATTAAAAAGCTCTGCTAACCTTATGGTCGGCAGAGCTTTCTTCAGTGCAGGAATTACCACACGATTTACCCGAATACCTATTTCTGAGGTGATCAGCATGAACCATACATATAAAGTGTTAAAGTCGGATATTGAACTGTTTGCAGCTGCATTAAGCCAGGTAAGAGTATATGTCGTTCAGCCGTTGGGCGAAGATTTGATTAGATATTGTAGACTACGGCGGCCCAGTGGAGAAGATTACACCAGAGTCTGTTAAGATTAACGGATCTTATTTCTTGCGTAAGCAGTTTGAATTTAGAGTAGATGTGAACAAGGACTCCGCTGGTATGTAGCCAGTATGGAGTCCTTTTATTTGTATTTCGACATAAAAACAGCATTCTATTAGGTAAAAAGTAACAAATTGAATTAGTGAATTAAGTCAAAATTTCAGAACTAACTTGTTGAGGTGATGCAATATATAAGGATTTTAGTATGGTTCTTTCTGACTGTTTATTTTCTTGTGCTTTTATTCCTCATACTTCGACATGTGATTAATTATATATTAATAGACGTAAATACAATAATAAGGAGAGTTTGAAATGAGTGTAAATGCATTAACAAAAAAATCATGTTAAGCTCTGCAACTGCTGCCCTGCTATTTTCTGTTGTGTCTCCATTTTCCGCTTCTGCTGCAAGTACATCTGTGACTTCTTCTACATATAGCGAATCCGCCAATCAACCAGAAGGCGTTGTGCCACCAGTAATTAACGGTACTGATCCAAGTCTTAATGGAGATGTAACGACGCAAGGAAAAGTCTCTTGGACAATTAAAGGAATAAAGGCAGCTCTTAAATCACAGGCAAGCAAAATTGATAATGTTATAAAAACAACAATCGATTGGCTTCCTGTAAGTGATAGTGTCAAAAAGAATCTTATTAATGTTGTCAAAGTCGATGCGCTAATAAAGGCTTTAGATGTAGCTACAGTATTTGCTGCCCTATGGCTAACAAAATTTCTACCGAATCCATGGCGAATTCCCGCTATAATAGTTGTTGCACTTATTGGGATGTTCATATTCAGAAAAAATAAATAGTCGAGTAATCCAAAAGCTCTGCTAACCTTAATTGGTCGGCAGAGCTTTTTTTGTTTACCTGAATGCCCGGTCACAGAGTGTATTTACACATATACTAAGGTGACCGATAGATAAAGGAGGGCTTAAGCTATGAGTGGATGTGCAGGTCCAACTGTTTGCGGTGTGGGGACTTCTACAGCGGCAATTTTGGTGCTCTATATCCTTTTGGTTATCATCCTTAAATCATGTTGGGTTTAATTTTGTGGAAATAATGTATGATAATCCCACATCAATCAAGTTTCTTCCGCAATCTGCCAGAAATCAGAATTAGACACAAAGCTCTGCTAACCTTAATTGGTCGGCAGAGCTTTTTACTGTTCACGCCTCTTATAATGTATCAAGGTATTCTTTCTGGAATTTGATAAAATCTTGCACACTATCGTGATAGGTAAATCTACCGCCATTTTTATCAATAATCCAATTGATCTTCTCGTCATTTAACAAGACTCCATACATGCAGTGATGAAGCAGTTCAATTTGCTTTTCATCCCTAATTCGGATCAAGTGTTTTTCTTGTTCGTCAATGAGATACCATTTCGTTTCTGTTTCATCTACATGTAGATCTACATCCGCATCCACATACAGTATTGATACCGACAAGGGGAATGGCCAGTCAAACCAATGTTCTCGCTTGTCTTCTCTATAACCTTCAAATGCCATGGTTATTTCCTCCTACTTGGATAATTTCCTGATTAGTTTAAATGTATCTAACGTGCTGCGATTGTACGCTTTATTGAAAACTGTTTTTTGGGAACTCGCAGCTATCCTCAGCCTTTGGCATCTTGGCACCAATGCGGTGAATGACCTGCCGTTTGAGGTTGGCACGAACTGCGATGCGTCTGTTTAGGCTGGGTTAATGGGGGGGAGGTCCGAACTTTATTGTAAATCCCTCATTTTCTCAATTTGTAAAGGCAATGCTGGTTCAAGGGAGAATTTTCGGCAGCAGCCCCTTTTGGCAATGGACGACGTAGGCTTAGGAATATACACACTAAATTTACTGCTGTTCTTGTCTTATCCTACTGGCTCAGGAATATCGCCCCCATATTCTTTCCATGGCTTCACGTGCGCCATCGTAAACTTCTGCAAAAGTTTAGTGTAACTTTGGCAACCATCTATTCCGCTATTGTTGCATAATAGTTGTGTCCGCTTTCGTCGTTCATTGTTCTGATCTGTATAGTATACGGAAACGCCGGGTAACAAAGAAGTTGAACGCTTTGTTACCCGATATCGAACGCTACTACCAATACTCTACAATTATTCTGCTGAGCGAAGACGGGGGTCCAACATGAAGGAACTGGAGATAAAGACAGGTAGCAGTGTAGTGGACATAAGGGCGCGCGTTTGCTGGCTTTGGGAAGAAGGGGACAACAAGAGCGATATACGCTCTATATTGTAATCATAGAGGGCTGGGATGGTGACCAAAAGATCATTACATTTCCTCGTCTGGAAATAGGCATTATACGGTATTAAACCTCCAATGATCTGGAGTTTATTTTTTGTACTTTGTGCATAGTCTTTATTGAGTAGTTAGTTCATACTTTTTAAAACTGTCAGCATCTATTGTTTTTGTAATTCTAATCGTATTGTTTTCAAAATCAATATCCGTCCACTTTAAAGAATATAACTCCCCGGAACGGAATCCCGAAAAAGCAAACAAATAGAAAATCTCTTTGTCTTGAGGTTCCGTGGTGCAGGTAGTTGGGTAGGTCACAAGCTGGATGATTATCCGGACGGAATAAAAGTTGAATTTATCGTGAAATAAGGATGAGAGACTCTAGCAGTGTGGAAACTGTATCAATAATCTAATAGAGTAAGTAATAGAAAATATGATGAATTATATCTTCCCATGAAATGAGGTTTTTAAATAATTTTTGATCTAAGTGGCATTTGTCTTATGTAGATTTAAAATGGGTTTACAGAATTAAAGGAGAAGATATTCCTGAATATCTTGAAGAAAAATATGGTCCAATGGTTGATAAAAATAATAATATTCCACAAAGCAGGGATGTTCCACTTAACGATCTCTTATCGGATTATGATTTTGTGGTTAAGCTGTTGGAATCTATATGCTGTCAATTGAACGATGAAGATTTGAATGATGTGGTTAACTATGAAGAGGGGAGAAAATCCACCATCAAGTGGGGGATTTGGCACATATCTGATCACAGCAGGTATCATCCAGCAAATATTAATCAACTCCGGAAATGGTATACCCAACAAAAATAATTTCCCTTTAAGGCATAACCCCACTACGTTAAGGTTGAGGGATTTTATTTCTGCCGTAATCTGTTTGAATTTAAGAGTAGATGTAAAGAAGGACTCTACTGGCATTTAGCTGGTAGGGTATTTTTTTTGTGTTATATTGCTCACATACATTTCACCAAAAGGGAATACCTCGCGAAAGTAACAAAAGAGTTATTGACAACTGTTAAATTATGGACAACAATAGAATGCAATAATATAAAAATTTTGGAATTTTTATGTGAAGGGTGGCTATGGCATGAAACATACACCTACGATTCGGGCGGAATTAGACAGATACCTAAAACAAGAGGGTTTGAGCCTAACGCAATTCGGGCATATTGCTGGCATGAATAGGGGAATAGTAAGTGCTATTGTGACGGGGAATAAGTCTATGTCTATTAACCAGCTTGACCTAATTACTGAGGCTATGGGTTTACCGGAGGGCTACTTTTACGACTTATTTATAGAAAACTACATCATCGACACCCCCCCGAATATGAGGCGAATCGAGCCGTTTTTGTTTCGCTGTGCGGAGTTGGACAAGCTGGGTACGATCCGTCAAGTGGTGGGAACCATCATGGACAATCTACTCTATTCGCCCAAACTATTTGAGATTGCAGAAACGTTATTGGCACAGGGACGACATAATGCTGCGTTGCTGCTCTATGAGGGTGTAGCTGAAGCGGAGAAGTACCAACATTCTGAACGCTTAGCCATCTGTCAATATCGTATATTCACTATTCAAGTTGGAGACGATCAAAGCCGCAATCTCAGTGCAGCTACGATATTTGAAGCTTTTGTTGAACGCCTAGATGAAATAAACCAGCTTGACGCATTGAAGGATTTAGCTAACGTGTATCGTTCATTGCGTAAATGGGATAAGGTTGATGAAACAGCGAAAAAAATGAAGCAAAAAGCGAAAGCTCAATATTCGTTGAAACATCAACAAAAGAATCGAGAGTGTGACGAGACTAACAAGCAGCTAAGTCGTCCCTTGTTTGTATACATTTCCTATGCCGATTTATTGTGTGCAAGTGTCTGTGAAGCCCGAGGCGATTACGACCAAGCTCTTCAATATACATACGCCTATGCCAATTTAGATTGGGTTAAAGAAACCGACGAGGATACCCAATACTGGATCGGCTTGTTTGAGCACTGGGCAAAAGCTAATGTTATTGTGAATAAGCTTTTATCTGGAGATATAAATGTGTTACAAGATTATGTTGAATATATTGATGCGTCGGTAGATACAACTCAAGAAGATAGGGTTATTCAACTATTGAACATTATGATTGCGGCTAACCGATACAAGTTAGATGTGAATAATATAATTAAACGTTTTGAAAAAGACATTGCGTCTTTATCACAAGAATTAGCGTCAGGTGATATGTATACTCAACAAGTGGTACCGGATTATTTCGCGTGGTGTGGTTACGAATTAGCCTACTATTACTTAAATCAGGGCATATACAGTGATGGTTTTAATCAGTTGTTTTGTGCAATGGTAAAAGCGCATATACTAAATAATGAGACATATTTTATAAATTGTATGGGGTTGTTTGTGCGTTTCAAAGTCCATGCGGTTCCTGAAACCAAAACAGAGTTTTACAATTTCATTGAAAAGGTGTGGGAAAAAAATGTTGAAAAAAGTGGTCATGCTAATCGTTGCGAGTAGCTTTTTATTTTTGCTAACTGTACCTGTTCAGCCACATAATCACAATAGTATCCAACCTCTTGTACAACATGGAGGTGCTTAAACGTAGGTAAAGCAAACAGCTCTAATGGTAAAAATATAGTAATCTCATGAAAAGGTGGGAGAAGAAATGTTGAGAAAAATGGTACTGCTAATCATCGCGGCTAGCTTTTTGTTTATTGTTACTGTGTCGGATCAAGCCCTTAACCACCACAATAGTATTCAGCCTTACGTTACCATCGGAGGTGCTTAAACGTAAGCAAAGCAAATCCCCGCTAACCTTAACTGGTCGGCGGGGATTTTTTTGTTGAAGGAATTACCACATTGTTCACCGAATGAATTATCGAGGTGATCAGCATGAACCATACATATAGAGTGTTAAAATCGGATACAGAACTGTTTGCAGCTGCATTAAGCCAGGTAGGAGTATATGTAGTACAGCCGTTAGCGAGAGGATTTGATAGATGTTTTGGACTACGGTGGTGCAGTCGAATAGATTACACCGGAGTCGATTAAGATTAACGGATCTTATTTCTTCCGTAATCAATTTGAATTTAGAATAGATGTCAAGAAGGGCTCGACTGGTATTTAACCAGTATGAGCCCTTCTTTCATACCCAATAAAAAATAAATATGCAAATATTTAGATTATATTTATAGATCAGCAAGTTTTTGTTTAGACACAATTCCTTAATTAAATTATTCTTAGTTCTATTACACATATTGGAGGATTATTTAATGAAGAAAGCGTGTATAACAATTTTATTTTTAGTTCTTTTATCTCTTCCCTTATCGAATGCTTTTGCAGCCGAGGCAGAGTATTCAGAAAATTTAATTCCAAAAATGACATCTAACACTTTGCCATCTGGAGAGGCAAGTGCAAGCAACGAATTTTCATACGCATATAGAGCTTTTGACGGGGATTTTGCTACTATCTCTAGCGCGTGGGGATCAAATGAAAATACAGCATGGTTAAGATATGACTTTCCTAATCCTGAAGTTATTGAGCAATATGTTATTTATCCACAGACAACGGTAACTGACCGAGCCCCTAAAGATTGGACTTTTGAAGGCTCAAATGATGGAGTTACTTGGAACGTTCTAGACACTCAGTCAAATATCACTGGATGGGTAGATAGCACTCCTAAAAAATTCACTTTTTCTAATTCTAATTCATATAAGAATTATAGAATTAATATTAAGGCAAATAACGGAAGTCAGTATCTAGCTCTTAGCGAATTAGAGATGATGTCTAAAGTATCGAGCTCCACTCCTAATCCAGGAACAGAGGATCCAACTTCAAACGGGGATCATGCTATTCTAGTAGTTACTATGACAACCGGTTTGGAGAAGGAATTTGATCTAAGCATGAAAGAGGTCAATGACTTTATTTCATGGTACGAAAGCAAGCAGGCTGGATCTGGATCGGCTTCATACGCCATTAACAAACACGATAACAACAAAGGCCCATTCAGCAGCCGTAAGGATTATATGCTGTATGATCGTATCCTGACGTTTGAAGTAAGCGAATACTCTAAATAAAATTAAAAAGCTCTGCTAACCTTAACTGGTCGGCAGAGCTTATTTTGTTGAAGGAATTACCATACCTTTGACCGAATAAATTATTGAGGTGATCAGTATGAATCATACATATAAAGTGTTAAAGTCGGATATTGAACTGTTTGCGGCTGCAATAAGTCAGGTAAGAGTATATGTAGTCCAGACGTTGAGTGAAGATATGGTAGAGGTTGTGGACTATGTGGTACAGTCGAGAAGATAACGCCGGAATCAATCAAGATTAACGGATCTTATTTCCTCCGCAATCAGTTTGAATTTAGAGTAGATGTAATAAAGAAGGACTCCACTGGTATATAGCCGATAGAGTCCTTCTTATTATTTAATTAGTAGTGAAGTAGTAAAAGTTCTTCATCGGGTATGAGATAGACATAATAATAAAGGGAGCTGATATTATCTATAATTCATTTACCTCAATATTTTTTGCGGCGCTGACTGCAATCATCCTTATAACGCTGCCAAAATTGGAAGCTAGGGTGAGTAAAGTGCTTTATAAAAACGACTTTATTAGTTTCAACTGACATGATTAGTCTTCCTCACTTTGTTTTTATTTTAAAAAGTATAGGATTCGCCGTCATCTGGAATTAATACAAAAGAGGAGATTCCTTTTTCATTATTGAAGCTTTTTAATTCTTTTCTTGAAAGTGTCCAGTGGTTTACAGCTTCCATATGGCTGACAATAATTTTTGCATTAGAGGCAGCTTTAAACACTTCATAGATATCGTCTTTTCCCATGATTAGAGAACCGCCTTGTAGGAACTGATTGTCTCCACCATTTACTGCGATGATTTCTGGTTTGTGTGTTTCGATTACCTCCCGAACTGCTTCGTACCAGACCGTATCTCCAGCTATATAAAAAGTATTTTCAGTTGGGTGTTTAAAAACAACGCCACATACATTACCTGCGACTTTTAAGATTTCTCCTCTACCGTGCTCGCCTTTTGTTTTAATGAGTTGGATATCTTCAAAGACTGTATCTTCTTGTAAAACTTCTGCATTTCTAAAACCTGCTTTTTTTACTTCTTGGGCATCTTCTTCATTTTGTACGAACATTTTTATATCTTTTGGCAATACCTCTTTGGCAGCATCATCAAAGTGATCTAAATGGAGATGCGTTACAATAACAGCGTCGACATTTATAATATTATCGAGGGACGTTGGCAAGCTAACCAGAGGATTAAATTGATCTTGTCTTAACGAGTTTGGAAAAGGCGGGTATGCACCTTTTTCGGCCAAGAATGGGTCAATCAAAAATTTCTTCCCAGCATATTCCACCACAAGAGTTGCATTTCTAATTTGGGTTACTTTCATTTTATCATCTCCTTATCTTTTGTGTGATAAGTGTACACGATGAACAACTATCAGATACATAGATAGAATCAAGTCATTTAACGTTTTGACTTGATTTTTGAAATTGTTATTGATTTAATCAATCTTCAAGAGGAAATACGTACCTATGGATTGTAATTATTGGATAAAATATTGGAGTCAATCGAGAAAGAATTACGGGACAGATCATATTAACGCTAGGCGGATATGCTTTTCAAATGGTGTCCAATTTATTAGAAACGATGCATTAATGAATTATTTCTAATCATGAAAGGATTGTAATTTATGTTGGATCAAACAGATAAGCAAATATTGGATGAATTATCCAGGAACAGTCGTATTACAATGAAAGAATTAGGAGAGAAAGTTCATTTGACAGGACAAGCAACAGCATCGAGGGTTGCAAAACTAGAGGATAATGGTGTACTTGAGGGTTATACCATTAAAGTTAATCAAGCTAAATTAGGGTGTCACATGCATGCTTTTATTACGATCTCTATGGATAGCACTTATCACCAACCTTATCTTTCCTTTATAAAAACACAAGAGAAATACGTATTAAATAATTATAAAATTAGGGGATGGTTGTTATCTTCTTGAGTGCAGATTTCCATCCAATGAACACGTAGATCAATTCCTAGTAGGTTTAAACGAACATGCAAACTACAAATTATCGATTGTAATTAATAAACAATGAGTGAAGTGAAATGGGTAATCACATTTGCATATCGATCTTTGTTAGAACTGGGGTGTCATTGACATTATGGTCTAACGGGGGGCTCGACGAACGCAAGAAAAGTAGCGGGTCAGAATGATCGATTATTGTAAGGGCTAACAAGAGTGACACACACGGCACATCATAATCCTGAGGGCTGGGATTGTGATCAAAAGATCATTATGCGATGGGTGATGGAGAACGATAGGAATATTAAAGTCAATAAGGGTATCATTGCTAGCTCTGCACACCTTGATATACAATTGTTAGGAAATTGTTGATGGGACCGATTTTATGTGGGCAACATGATTATTTGAATCACAAAAAATCACATAAAAAATCACAATTCCGGCGAATACCCGCGAATACTTGCGTTTGAAATCCTCTTACAAAAACTTTTAAAGTGCATTATGTTAGGAAAGAAGTATATAATTGAACTTCGGCAACACTAAAAACAAGATGTTCTACATTTGAGGTGGATTAACATGAACAGAATTTATCTGGATCATGCCGCATCGACTCCTATGCATCCTGAGGTTGCGCAGACTATGATGGACATTATGACCGGCCAATTCGGCAACGCTTCGAGCGTTCATGCCTTTGGCCGCGATGCCAAGCGCACCGTCAGCGCTGCGCGGGATGCCTTTGCGGCCTCTTTGGGCTGCAAGCCTGAAGAAATTATATTTACGAGCGGAGGGACAGAAAGCGATAATCTGGCCCTGTTTGGGACGGCTACGGCAGAAGGTCGTACTTCCGGGCATATGATTACAACTGCGATTGAACATCACGCGGTGCTTCATGCTTGCGATGAGCTGGAAAAAGCGGGATACGAAGTGACCTATATCCCGGTCAACGGTTTTGGGCGCGTGAACCCTGCGGATATCGAGGCAGCTATTCGACCGGATACTTTTTTGATCAGCATGATGTATGCCAACAATGAGGTGGGCGTCATTCAGCCGATCCAAGAAGTAGGACAGATTGCGAGAGAACAGGGCATTGTATTCCATGTAGATGCGGTTCAAGCTTTCGGTCATATACCAATTGACTGCCGGAACCTTCCAATTGACTTACTTAGTGTGTCTGGCCATAAGATTAACGGACCGCAAGGGGTTGGTGCTTTGTATATCCGTCAGGGTACGAGCATTCAGCCGCTAATGCATGGGGGACTTCAGGAGAAGAAACGCCGTGCCGGTACAGAAAACATCGCCGGCATTGCTGGTCTGGCTAAAGCCGCAACTCTTGCCAATGCTTCCATTGAGGAGCGTGGGGCGCACGATACGGCTCTTCGCCAGACGCTGGTAAAAGGGTTGGAAGGCACTCTGGGTAGCCAAAATTTTGTGATCAACGGTGACCCTGAACATTCTTTACCTAATGTCCTAAATGTTAGCTTTCCGGCCATTGGAACAGAGACAATGCTGATGAATCTTGATATGGAAGGAATCGCAGCGGCCAGCGGCTCAGCCTGCACTTCCGGGTCTCTAGAGCTATCGCATGTATTGGAAGCGATGGATCTTCCTGAAGATGTTTTGAATTCAGCGATTCGGTTTAGCTTCGGTTTGGGTAATACTACGGAAGAAATGGAATACACGGCCAAGAAAATTGAAACCATATGGAAGCGGCTGCGTACTAGGTACTAGGGATTTCTCCGCATTTTAATAAGAAGGGAGGGGCGGTTTTCCATTTCATTGCATGAACGGAAGCAAGGTCTGACAGGCATGTAGGAAAAGGACCGCACCTTCGTTCGGATTGCAGAATGAGGAGGTACCCTATATATGAAGCTTCAAGATATGATCGGACTTGCCGTTTTCGATGTGGAGGACGGGAAGCAGATTGGTAAAATACATGACTTTATCGTGACAGCTGATTGGCGAATAACAGGGATCGAGTTGGAAGGAAAAGGGCTTTTTTCTTCTCACGTGAAAATGGTTGCTTGGGATGACATCGTTGCTTATGGTGAGGATGCGATCATGATTCGCAATCAGCAGGCCGTCCGTAAAACGGAGGCTCATGATATACAACATACGTATTTGCTTGGACCCGGTAAACTGAAGGATCTATCCGTGCTAACAGAGCAAGGGCTTATGCTCGGGCACATCTCGGATGTTTATTTTGACCAGGAAATGGGCAATAACATAATAGGCTTGGAAATCAGCGATGGTTTTGTATCGGATATTATAGAAGGGCGGAAATGGCTGCCCTGCACCGAAGATATGTCCATCGGGGAAAATGCTGTTATGGTTCCCCCGTTAAGCGAGCAACGTCTGGAAAAAGCCATATATTCTGTTAATGGATAGGGTGAGTTTATTGAGATGTCCGAATTGTAATTCCAAAGATATCGGCAAAATTGGCTCCCATCAATTTTATTGCTGGGGATGCTTTATCGAACTTCAGGTGAATGGTGAAAAAATGTCTGTCTACCAAGTGGAAGAGGATGGAACGCTCAGTTCGCTGGACGACCTATTCTTTGGAGATGAGATGGCACAACAGGACCTGCCGCAAATCCACGCTTCTTCCTAAGCTTGCACTTGAAGTGGACAGGCTGCTTACTAAGAGGTGTGATCTACAACCTATTGCTTGAAATACAGCTTAGTGGGTTGGATAATGCTAGATAAAAACAACGAAGAGGGTGCCCCGAATGGTCGTATTGGCCTGGGGGCACCCTCTTTTGTATACCGTTTTTGTGAAGATAGCTAGTTCTACAGTTTAAAACGTTTGACCTCTTCCAGCAGAAGATCTGCGTGTGAGTCAAGTTTGGCGGAAAGGTCGGCAATATTGTTCATGGAGTGACCTTGTTCTTGTACGGAGGAAGCGACTTCCTCGGTAGATGCTGCACTTTGCTCAGAAACGGCGACAACGCTGGAGATGACATCGGAAATATGTCCGGCATTCACACGGAGATGATCTGCTGCGGCGGAAACATCCTCAATTTGGGTAAGCATATGCTGAGAAGCATCACGGATGGATTCAAACGCCTGTTTCGTTTCGGTGGCAGCATGCTCCTGCTCTACAGTTACGGCGAGAACTTTCTTCATTTCCTCCGCACTTCGTAATCCCGCTTTTTTAATTTCTTTCAACTTATTCATGATACTATCACTGGAACTTCCCGCTTGTTCGGCCAGCTTGCGAACTTCCCCTGCGACGACGGCAAAACCTCGTCCATGCTCCCCGGCTCGTGCTGCTTCAATTGACGCGTTGAGTGCCAGCAGGTTTGTTTGTGCGGCGATATCGTGGATGGCTCCAGCCAGCCGCTCAATATCCTGGGTTTTCAGCGCGAGTGAATCTACCGCTTCTCCTGCCGCAGTCGTCGTTTGTCTGGACTCGGCTGCCAGTTTTGCTTGACGCTCTGCTGTTTCATACCCTGCCAGCACGGCAGAATCTGTTTCGAACACGGCAGTTTGGGTCCGTTTGACACTTTCGCCAATCTGGTCGATGGAGCCTGTCATGTGTGTCAGCTTCTCAGAGCCGGAATATACGGCCTCAGCTTGATCGCTCGCTCCTTGGGCAAGCTCCTGAACTGCACTGGAGATTTGTGATGCAATGGTTCCAGTATCTTTGGCGTGCTGATGCATATCATGGGAAGCTGAACTGACATCGGCAGCTGTATCTGCCACCTTACGCAACAGGTTAGAGAGATTATCCGACATGAGATTAAAATCCGTAGCCAGACTGGCAATTTCATCCTTACCCTTAATGTCTACTCTTGTTGTCATATCCCCTTCAGCTACCCGTTTGACGTTCACTTGAAGCTTCCGAATCGGCTTAATAAAGCTATTTGCAGCCCAGATCGCCAAAAGCATAGCAACGACCAAAATAATAGCAACAGTAATCAATAGTTGGTTACGAGTGGAGTAGTACTCCTGAAAAGCTATGTCTTTTGAAATAGATAATCCTACAATCCAGCCTGTGCTGGGCATCTTTTTAAAATAAAGCTGACGGTCACTGTCATTGTAGCTATAGTCTGTTTTTCCCGAAGCTGCGCTTAGCAGGGCTGCGGTTGATGAACCCAATTCAGGCGTGTCCTTGAGGTTTTTGCCAGCCAGCTGGTTGTCTGGATGTGCGACCACGACTCCATTTTGGTCAATCAGAAATGCGTAACCCAATCCGTTTAGGTCAATGCTTTTAATCATTTTTGTCATATCGTTGAGCAAAATATCCTCGCTGACTACACCAGTGATGGAGCCATTCGAATCCTTGAGAGGCTTTGCAATCGAAATGGTGAAATCCTTGCTACCTGCATCAATGTAAGGTGAGGAATAATACATTTCCCTCTTGGTTTTGGCATCCTTGTACCACGGACGGACGCGAGGATCATAACCCTCTTCAAACCAGTCAGAGCCGCCCCAGTATGTTCCATCCTCAAAGCCGGCGTAAATGTTGGAAATATTTTGATCCTTATAGTTTTGAAAGGCCGCTTTCAGAGATACCATTTTGGCATCCGATGAAATATCGCTGGATTCCAGACCTGCAGCCAGTGTCTCGATAATTTTGGCATTGCCGCTTATCCATCCGTCGAGCTGATTGACGGTTTCGGAGGCTTTGCTGTTCATAAGTTCTTGGATATCTTGGTTGGCCTGATTTTTAATGCTTGTCATGCTAATGACGGATAAAGGCCCAGCTGAAACAACAACAATGCAAGTGAAAAGGAGAATAAGTTTCATTTTTAAGTTCATGTAACGACCCCCGATGATTCAGAAATGTGAAAGCTTAGGATAGTTCTTTGTACTTATATCGTCAGATGGAATGACTTTGTTAATCTTTTTTTCCGATTTCATCTTTATTTTACAATGGTTATTTATAGGTCATTCCAGACTCGAGGGAAGGATTAAAGTAGAGGTACAGGCATATACTTAAAGGAGGCTAGTCCGGTAAGGGGGCACGAAATGGAGCAATTAACGAAAAGTAGACTGTTCCGGTACGGAATATGGACGCTGCTGGGACTTGTCATTTTATATTTTATCTGGCTGCTGCGACCTTTGTTTTTGCATTTGTATGAATTTCTGAAAACAATCATTGCCCCGTTTGCGATAGCGATGATCATTTCCTATGTACTTAATCCCGTTGTCAGTATGCTGGGCGGTCGCAAGGTACCTCGAAGTGTAGCTGTGCTGCTCATTTACGCTGTGTTTTTGGCCAGTCTTGTTGTTATCCTGATGAATCTGATTCCGATGTTCATTGAACAACTGGATGAGCTGAATGAGCATCTGCCCGAGCTGACCATGCATGCACAGGGATTAATGACGAATATGGATAGTGGTATTTTGCCCCAAGGGGTGCGAACCGGTATGAATCAATGGTTTTTCCAACTGGAGAGTCGGATGGCTACAGGGATTTCTACCTTTATGGACAACATCGGCGGAATGATCAACATGCTGTTCAATGTGTTCATTGTGCCGTTTCTCATTTTTTATATTTTGAAGGATTTTGATGTGTTCGAGCGGACGATAGTGTCTTATCTCCCGCGTTCTCGCCGTAAGGCGATTGTAACGGTGCTTAAGGAAATTGATCAGGCGCTTGGCAACTATGTCAGGGGTCAATTGCTGGTATGCGTCATTATTGGAGTGATGGCATATATCGGATATATGCTGATTGGCATGCCTTATGCGCTGTTGCTTGCAGGAGTGGTGGCGATTTTTAACATCGTTCCGTATTTGGGCCCCTTTTTGGGAGCCGCTCCGGCAGTGGTCATGGCTTCTACGGTTTCCTTAAAAATGGTGCTTTTCGTCGTGGTTGTTAACACCTCTATTCAAGTGCTGGAGAGTAATGTCATCTCTCCCCAGGTGGTGGGACGAACGTTGCATCTGCATCCGATAGCCATTATTTTCGCTCTGCTAGTGGGTGGGGAAATTGCGGGAATTACCGGCTTGATATTGGCAGTTCCTGTGATGGCGGTATTGAAGGTAGGGCTTCAGCATTTTTTTGCTTATTACGTGAAGCGGAAAACGATCTGATTTTGTCTATATACCGTATGCATGCTGTCTGAAATCGCGTTGACACGGCTAAATGACACGGATATACTGAATTGAGTATGTTTAAATGTGTTTATCCAGTAGGGAAAGCTCATTTCGAAGTGCGGGCTGAACCCGCCGGGATGCTCCCGTTACCAGTGAAAACAAGGCGATCGATCGTCCGTTAAGCAGATGTTGGTGTGCGCTTGCGCATTTGGCATTTCGTACAGAGGGGACGGCGATAACCAGGGTGGTACCGCGATACAATCGTCCCTGATCCGTTCAGGGGCGTTTTTCTATTTTTTATGGCCTGTGCCAGAAACCAGTGACACCATAATTAGGAGGCTACTTATTATGAAAGCTAGTGAAATCCGCTCCAAATGGCTGGAGTTTTTTGAAAGCAAAGGACATGTGATTGAACCAAGCGCACCGCTTGTTCCACATAAAGATCCTTCCCTGCTGTGGATTAATGCGGGTATGGCGCCGCTTAAGCCTTATTTTGACGGACGTGTGAAGCCAGAAAATCCACGTATCGCTAATTCGCAAAAATGTATTCGGACGAACGACATTGAAAATGTCGGTAAAACGCGTCGTCATCACACCTTTTTCGAAATGCTCGGCAACTTTTCCATAGGTGACTATTTTAAGGAAGAGGCCATTACGTGGGCATGGGAGTTTCTGACTGATCCGAAATGGATTGGCTTTGATCCGGAACGTCTGGCTGTAACTGTGTACCCTGAGGATGAAGAAGCGTACAAGCTGTGGAACGAAAAAGTTGGACTTCCTGCGGAACGTATCATCAAACTGGAAGATAACTTCTGGGATATCGGTGAAGGTCCATGTGGACCCTGTACGGAAATCTTTTATGATCGTGGCGAAGCCTACGGCAGCGACATGACGGACCCTGAAATGTATCCGGGCGGAGAAAATGAGCGTTATCTTGAAGTGTGGAACCTCGTATTCTCACAATTCAACCATAACAAAGACGGTAGCTACACGCCGCTTCCAAACAAAAATATTGATACAGGGGCTGGTTTGGAACGTTTTGCATCCATTTTGCAAAATGTGGATTCCAACTTTGATACGGATATCTTCCAGCCACTAATCCAGAAAACAGCTGCAATGGCAGGAGTTAAATATAACGAAAATGTGGACAGTGACGTGGCTCTCAAGGTCATTGCTGACCATGTTCGCACCGTAGCTTTTGCGATTGGTGATGGTGTACTGCCCTCCAATGAAGGACGGGGATATGTGATCCGCCGTTTGCTGCGCCGGGCTGTGCGTTATGGAAAAATGTTGGGCATGAACCGTCCATTTATGTTTGAACTGGTGGAAACTGTTGGGGATGTTATGGGTGTGTACTACCCTGAGGTAGTGGACAAGCGTGATTTCATCATCAAGGTGATCAAAACGGAAGAGGAACGCTTTCATGAAACGCTGACAGACGGATTGGCAATTTTGGCTGATATCAGTGCTCAGGCGAAGGCTGAAGGTCGCAATGTCATTAGCGGAGCAGATGCTTTCAAACTGTATGATACGTACGGGTTCCCATTCGATCTCACAGAGGATTATGCGGACGAGCAGGGCTTGAAAGTAGACCGTGAAGGCTTTGATGAAGCGATGCAGGAGCAGCGGAAACGTGCGCGTGACGCTCATCAGGACAATGCCAGCATGAAGATTCAGGGCGGAGCTTTGTCCGATTTGGCGGTTAAAAGTGATTTTGTTGGATATAATGACCTCATAACTGAGTCTAAAATTGTGGCTATTGTATATGAAGATGTACTGGTGGACAGTGTTAGTGAAGGACAGTCTTGTCAGGTCGTGCTGGATGTGACTCCTTTCTATGCCGAGAGCGGCGGGCAAGTCAGTGACCAGGGCTTGCTGCGTGGAGGCACAGTTACGGCAAGGGTTGAAGGACTGTTCAAGGCCCCGCAAGGTCAGCATGTGCATCAGGTCGTTGTAGAGACCGGTGAGCTGCACGTTGGCGATACGGTGAAAGCAGAAGTGGACCAAGCCTCGCGTGGAGAAATCGAAAAAAACCATACGGCTACGCACTTGCTTCACAAAGCACTTAAAGAAGTGCTGGGTGACCATGTCAATCAGGCGGGTTCTTTGGTAGAGCCTGGGCGTTTGCGTTTTGACTTCTCCCATTTTGGAAGCATCACACCAGAAGAGCTGGCGGATATTGAACTGCGGGTAAACCGTGCCATCTGGAGCCAGCTGGATGTTAATATTGAACTGAAACCGATTGATGAAGCCAAGGCTCTCGGAGCAATGGCGCTGTTCGGTGAAAAATATGGGGATATCGTACGTGTCGTTAAAGTAGGCGATTACAGCATTGAACTGTGTGGTGGTTGTCATGTCAGCAATACTTCGCAAATTGGCTTGTTCAAGCTGGTCAGCGAGAGCGGCATCGGATCAGGTGTACGTCGTATTGAAGCGGTGACCGGGCGTTTTGGTTTTGAATATATGGAAGGTCAATTGGAGCTGTTAAAGGTGTCAGCTGGGCTTGTAAAATCCAAGCTGTCCGAAGTGCCAAAGCGCATCGAATCTTTGCAGCAACAAATCAAAGACCTCAGTCGTGAAAATGAATCGCTGCAAAGCAAGCTGAGCGTTATTGAGGCGGGTCAGCTGACCGATCAGGTCGTGCAAGCTGGTGGGGTGCAGCTGTTGGCTGCACGTGTGCAGGCTTCCAGCATGGATGCGTTGCGTGCGATTGCTGATGAGCTGAAAGGTAAGCTCCCGGCTGCTGTGCTGGTGCTCGGCGCTGCAATGGACGACAAAGTTAATTTTGTCGTAGCTGTTCCGGCAGAGCATACCAAAGCTGGACTTCATGCAGGCAAGCTCGTGAAAGAAATTGCTGCCGTATGCGGTGGCGGTGGTGGCGGACGGCCTGACATGGCGCAAGCCGGTGGTAAAGATGCCAGCAAGCTGGACGAAGCACTTCAACGTGCGCATGAACTGGTGTCGGCAGCCTCACAAGGATAAAGTTCGATAATTTTTGCGGATTTTTGGATAAAAACGGACTTAGACATTTCCTTGAAGGGCTTTGCTTATGGTATGATGTAAAAGAATAAGCTGGCATAAACATGTACACATGTTTTGTGGAAGCGAGGTGTCAACAATGGATTCCATGGACAAAACGGTCAAATTTAATGTCAAGGCGGATGAGAAGGAAGCTTCTGCTCAGGAGATTTTGTTGACCGTATATGATGCGTTGGTAGAAAAAGAATACAATCCGATCAATCAAATCGTCGGGTATTTGCTATCCGGTGATCCGGCTTATGTGCCACGGCATAATAATGCCAGAAGCCTGGTACGTAAAAAAGAGCGCGATGAATTGATTGAAGAGCTGGTTCGTTTCTATCTCGCCAAGCACCGTTAGGAGACAGGCATGAAAGTAATGGGATTGGATTACGGGGATCGCCGGATCGGGGTCGCCGTAAGTGATGCCTTCGGCTGGACCGCCCAAGGATTGGAAGTCATAGAACGACGCGGTGACGACAGCGAGTTCGGTAAAATTGCAAATTTGGTTCGTGACAATGAGGTCGGCGAGGTTGTTGTAGGCTTGCCGAAAAACATGAACGGAACCGTGGGTCCACGCGGTGAGATTTGCATTGAGTTTGCGAACCGGCTCAAGGAGTTACTGGGTTTACCCGTTCACCTTTGGGATGAACGGCTGACGACGCGTTCGGCAGAGCGTGCGCTTCTGGAGGCCGACGTCAGCCGAAAAAAACGCAAGCAGGTGGTAGATAAACTGGCCGCAAGCCTGATCTTGCAAAACTATTTGGACGCACACAGTACAAGGTGAGGGGGATTTCGTAATGGCTGAAAATCAAGTGGGTATGGAAGAAGAGCCGGAAATTATTTACATTGCTGATGACGAGGGCAACGAGGAAGAGTTCGAGGTCATTATGAAGTTTGAGGTAGATGGTTCCGAAGCGAAGTACATGATGGTTGCGCCAGTGGACCCTGAAGCTGATGAGTCCGATGTGTACGCCTTCCGTTACGAGGAAGAAGGCGATGATATTAAATTGTTTGTGATCCAAGACGATGCCGAATGGGAAATCGTCGAAGAGACCTTTAATACATTTGTAGAAGAAGACGAAGAGGAAGACGGGAAATGACGAGCTATTCACGTGAAGACCTGAGTTGGACCTCTGATTTGAAGGAAACGTTCGACGGCGATGTAGAGTTGCAGGATGAACAGGGCCATGCGATACGCATGGAGTTGGAAGCAGAGTTCAAGGTAGGTGAGCAACGGTACGCCGTATTGCGTAGACCCGGGGCTGCTGCTGGCGAACATGAGCTATATCATGTAAGCTCATCCACAGACGGCGAAATCTCCATCACCACCATTGAAGATGATGATGAGTGGGAAGATATTTCCGAGCTGTACGACGAATGTACGTTGCCGGAAGAGCTGTAAGTCTGGATAACGAGGAGATCAAACCTGAAAGGGCGGACCAGTCCGCCCTTTTTGGCTGTGAAGGAGTTGGGTGGATGTGAAGCGAAGGACGAGGATGTTTACGTTGTTTCTACTGCTTGTCATTATAGCAGGAGGAGCACCCTTCTATATTTGGAATGCCATGCAGCCTGTTCAGCCCCAAACACAACCCGTTGCTTTTACGGTGGTGAAGGGAACTGGAACATCAGCTATTGCAGATACGCTGGAGCAAAAGGGACTTATACGTAATGCGCTCGTGTTTAAGGCTTATCTAAAATTCAAACAGCAAGGAAGCGCATTTCAGGCCGGAAAATATGAGGCGCAGCCTGGCGCAACCTTTGATCAGTTGATTGCTAAGCTATCGACTGGGGACGTTGTCAAAGAAGAAATGATTCGTTTTACGATCCCGGAAGGTTTTACGATTAGACAGATGGCTGATAAGCTGCAAAAGGAAGGACTGGCGGACCGGCAGCAATTTTTGCAGCTGGCCAACGATCCGTCCGCTTTTGACGTCGCGCTGGTGCGGGACATTCCAAAGCAGGCGGGGCTTCGCTATGCGCTGGAAGGCTATCTTTTCCCGGAAACCTATGAGCTGAAAAAGGGCAGTACGACCAAAGATATTATACAGGCCATGCTAGAGCAGACGCAAAAACGGCTGGAGACTGTTCCCGATTTGGACGCCAAGCTGAAACAGCGGGGTGAAACGCTGCATCAACTGCTAACGGTTGCTTCTCTGGTAGAGCGCGAGGTGGTTGTGGATGATGAGCGGCCTGTAGTAGCTGGCGTCATTTATAACCGGCTCAAACAGGAGAAGAAGCTGGAAATTGATGCTACGGTTCAATATATGCTGGATAAGCAAAAGGAACGGCTGTATTACAAGGATTTGGCTGTAGAAAGTCCTTACAATACGTATGTGCATCAAGGACTTCCGCCAGGACCGATTGCAAGTCCCAGTTTGAAATCAGTGGTGGCTGCTTTACAGCCGAAATCTACAGATTATATATTTTATGTGACCAAAAAAGATGGGACACATGAACATTTGTTTGCCAAAACGTATAAAGAACATTTGCATAACATTCAGGTAAGTAACCGTAAGACAAATTAGGAGGTGAGCCTATGGCTTACAAACCCGAACTACTGGCAACTGCCAGCTCTCCGGAGGATGCCCGCCATATGCTGGAGGCTGGAGCTACTGCATTACTTATTGGAGATGACCGCTTTGGAATGCGGCTGCCGGGACATTTTACACCGGACCAAATCCGTGAAGTGGTGGAAGAGGCACGGAAGCATACGGCGCAGGTATATGTATCTATGACGAATTTGATGACGAACGAGCTGTTGCCGCTCCTTCCCGAATATGTGCAGACCCTAGCTGGATGCGGCATAGACGCCATTGAGTTTAATGATCCGGCAGTGCTCATGGCCGTGAAGGAGTATGCTCCCCATCTGAAGCTGTTCTGGAACGGTGAGATGATCTCCACCAACTTCGCAACCGCCAACTATTGGGGTGAGAAAGGGGCTTCTCGGGTCATTTTGGCTCGTGAGCTCAGTATGGATGAAATTACCGAAATGATACCAAAGTTGAATATAGAAGCGCAGGTTCAGGTACATGGCATGACCAATATTTATCACTCCAAGCGTAAGCTTGTTCAAAGCTATATGCTGCACCAGGGACGTACTGTAGAAGGTGATCTGGGCAGAGGGCGGGGCTTGTTTCTGATTGAAGCAGAGCGGAAGGAAGAGAAGTTCCCCATCTACGAGGATATTAATGGGACACATATTATGAGTTCAGATGATTTTTGTATCATGGAGGACCTGCATATTCTGATGGAGGCGGGTGTGCATAGCTTTAAGATCGAGGGCTTATTGAAACCTACGGCTTACAATGAGGCGGTTGTTCGTGCTTATCGTAAAGCAATAGACAGTTATACAGCCGACCCGGATGCTTATGTTTATGATGAAAGCTGGCTGGATGAGGTTCGCCGTCTTCAAGACCCTGAACGGGAACTTTCCTTCGGATTTTTCTATAAAGAGCAGGTTTATTAATTTTAAAATGAATTCACAGAGGGGGGAACGTCATGGGGACGATGACCAAAACGAGAAAATATATAGGTAAACGGAATCGTTTGGATAAGCCGGAGCTGTTGGCTCCTGCCGGAAATTTGGAAAAGCTGAAGTTTGCCGTTCACTATGGCGCGGATGCTGTATATATTGGTGGACAAAAATACGGCCTGCGTTCTAACGCCGATAATTTCAGCTTTGAAGAAATGCGCGAAGGTGTAGAATTTGCCAACAAGTACGGTGCTAAGGTGCTTGTGGCCACCAATATCTATGCCCACAATGAAGATATTGCCGGAATCGAGGAATACTTGCGCAATCTGTACGAGGCGGGAATTCATGCCGTTATCGTCGCTGATCCGGCCATTGTATCCGTAGCATTGCGTGCTGTTCCCGGATTGGAAGTGCATTTGAGTACACAGCAGTCCACGCTGAACTGGCAAGCGGTAAAGTTTTGGAAAAACGAGGGTCTGCCGCGTGTGGTACTGGGACGTGAAACCAGCTTGGAGGAAATCGAAGAAATTAAAAAGCATGTGGATATCGAAATCGAAGCTTTTGTCCATGGTGCGATGTGCTCTTCATTTTCCGGTCGCTGCGTGTTGTCCAATCACTTTACAGACCGAGATTCCAATCGTGGGGGATGTTGTCAGTCTTGCCGCTGGAAATACGATTTGTTTGAGGATGCTCGCCCGGATGAGGTCTGGATATCTGAGGAAGAGGCACAGGACAGCAATGTACTGAAGCAGTTCCAGCTCGGTGTTAACCAGCTTCCACTGTTTGAAGAGAGCGATAATGCTTTTTCTATGGGTTCCAAGGATCTGTGTATGATTGAAAATGTCCCTGATCTGATTGATGTGGGTGTAGACAGCTTTAAAGTGGAGGGACGTATGAAGTCCATCCATTATGTGGCTACAGTCGTGAATGTCTATCGTCAAGCGATTGATTCCTATATGGCTGATCCTGAAAATTATGTGCTCAAGCCAGAATGGATTGAAGAAATTAACAAGGCAGCCAATCGTCCGCTGAATACAGGATTTTTCTACGATACACCAGATCATGAGGATCATATTTATGAGCCGGAAGAAAAAGCAGTCCCTTATGATTTTGCCGGACTGGTCATGGACTACGATACCGCGAGTGGCATCGCAACTATTCAACAACGCAACCATTTTAAACCGGGTCATGAAATTGAATTTTTCGGTCCGAACGGAACATTCTTTAAACAAACGGTCGGAACGATCTGGGATGAGGAAGGCAACGAATTGGATGCTGCCCGTCACCCGCTTCAACGAATTAGAATGAAGGTAGATCAGCCTGTATCGTATTTTGATATGATGCGTAAAAAGAAGTAAATAAGCCTTAAGTCGCAGGTGAAAAAGATTCAAAAGCCTCTCCTATCGGTTGGAGAGGTTTTTTTTTGAATAGTTTTCTAGGAAAAAAGTTTCATGAAATTTAGTTAATACTCAAAGGAAAGCTACATTCCTTGTCGAATAGTTCCGATAGATGTTATATAGATAATAGATACATAATGGATGACGTGGAATAAGAAACTAATTATATGGAGGCGGGTGAGAGGAATGGGTTTTCGGAAAAAAGAGGGGAATACAGCAAAAAGGCAACCCAAAAAAACGGATCAAATGAAAGGTTTGAAAGGCAGTAAAGTGACCACGGATAAAGGGGAACAAACGGTTGCGATGTCTTCGAAGCTTGTCCCCCGGGTAGCTAAGGCCACTCGTAAAGGTACACATAATTTAAAGCGCTTACTTAAGCCGGAAAGGTACAGTAAGGATTTCATGCATTTGGTCAAAAACTATAATCCAATCCGTTCGGTTGGAATGAAATTGTTTCTGATCTTTTTTGCGGCAATTATGTTATTTGTGGTCAGCTTGGGGATGCTCTCATACTACAGGGCTAAAAGTACGATTGAGCAAAATGCGGCTACGGCTTATCAGCAAACCGTTCAGCAAACTTCAGAAAAGCTGGATATTATTCTAGAGCGCTTTCAAGACACATCGACACAAGTATTTTTCGATACTGAATTAAGTGATCAGTTGCAAAAGGCAGTAAAGCAGGAGAAAAACTCCTTTGAATCTTTTGTTGCTATGGGCGAAGTAAACAAGAAGCTAACGAATCTTGCTTTTACGAATAAAGCGATTGATTCATTGTACTTGTACCCGGAAGAAACCAGTCTAGCTGCGATGGGCACAGGCACACAAAAGGATGTACGGCAGGAAGCATGGTTTAAGGATATTTTGAAAAACAAAGGAATTGTTTGGTTACCTACGCAGGTGAATGACAATGGGAGTAAAACTTTTCGTCTGGCACGTTCCATGAACAGTATGTCTGGATTGGGAGGGACCTACGTTCTGGTTATGGATTTAAAGTCCAGTGCGGTGGAGGACGAGTTGAAAGGTGTTAATTTGGGCTCAGGCAGTATGATTAGCCTTGTGACAGACAAGGGTGAATTTGTGGGCTCTAACAAGGATAGCTTAGCAGGAGGAAAGACAAAGCTGGATTACGTTTCCAAGCTTGAAGGGATCGAAGGAAATCAAATTATGGAGCAGGAAGCAGACGGCAAAGAGCAACATGTGCTTACGGTTCATAATACGCTGGGAACTTCCAAGTGGATTCTCGTGGGTGTAGTACCTGTATCTGAGCTGGTGAAAGACGCTAAGGGAATTCTAACCACAACCTGGATATTTGCTGCGGTGGCTGCACTCATTGCATTGTTCATTGGTCTGTGGATCGTGCGCCTTGTGGCTCGTCCATTGACGCATCTGAAGGATTTAATGGTCGAAGGCGCCAAAGGCAACTTGCAAATTCGAACGAACTATAAGGCTCAGGATGAAATTGGGCAATTGTCTGAAAGCTTTGATATGATGATGGAGCAAATTACATTGCTGGTAGAGCAGACGAACGCCTCAGCTCAGGAGGTTCTGAATACAGCGACGGAACTGAGTGATGCCTCGAAGAAGACGGCCATTTCAGCCAAAGAAATTGCAGCGGCAACGGAGGAAATTGCTCATGGCTCCGCCAGTCTGGCAACAGAGGCTGAACGTGGCAGCGGGCTAACCAGGAATATATCTCAGCAAATGGATATGGTGATGGCTTCTAATCATGAAATGAGCCTGGCTGCACAGGAGGTTGAACAGTCCAGTGAAAAAGGGACGATTCAGCTGAAAAACCTGTTAAGCAAGACTCGGGTTACGGAAGAAACTACGCATGCTCTGGTAGGCAAGGTAGATGAACTGAAGCAGACAACTTCCGATGTCTTTAAGGTGCTGGACGTTTTACAGGATATTGCTAAACAAACGAATATTCTATCACTGAATGCGACGATTGAAGCGGCACGAGCGGGGACGGCCGGACGTGGTTTTATGGTGGTAGCAAATGAAGTTCGGCAGTTGGCCGAACAATCACGTCAAGCCATTCGTACGGCTACAGGCATTATTAACAACATCGTCAATGAGATGAATGAAACGGTACAAGCGTTATCCGAGGTGTACCCGCTGTTCCGGCAGCAGATGGGAGCCGTGCAGGAAACGACGGACATTTTCCAATCGGTGCAGCAGCAAATGGGAGAGTTTGCACTTCGATTGGGAACGGTCACCTCCTCCATTCAGGAACTGAGTGAATCGCAGACAACTTTGTCCGAGGCAATGACCAACGTAAGCGCGGTAGCCGAGCAATCCTCGGCCACTTCGCAGGAAGTCGCTTCCCTCAGCACTGAGCAGGCTAATATCGGTAATCAACTGGTAGGTTTGTCTGATAAGTTGGAAGGAGTATCGGTGAATTTGAAGGAGCAGCTTTCACGATTTACGGTGTAGGTGTAACAAAACCATGGGAATCAGGAGCGTGCACTGATCTCCGTGGTTTTGTGCTTTTTTTATGTGGATGTGCTTTAAAATCTCTCAAGAAGGAAACGGATTATGGGCTTTTCCTCGAAAAGGTCAAGATAAATACTATAAATATGTAATTAAATTCGGAAACCCATTCAACGTTAAAAGTTGAGTGGGTTTTCTTTTTCAACTACAGGACATACTACTGGAAAAAAGATGAAAGTAGGATGCGTGTGCACAGGCGTGGTAGCAGTTTCATTCGAAAACGTCGAATTGCATATATGGCCTTGGGGATGATGGCACTACTGCTGATTTTATTATTCCGACTGGCTTGGATTCAGGGGACAGCGGGCATTCATATGTCCGCTTATGGGGGGCATTCGCTTAAGGAAATGTCAGCACGTCAGCGACAGGAGGGAATTGCCATCGACTCTGGGCGTGGACATTTTACGGATCGACATGGGCAACCCTTGACTGGTGGAGTAGTATGGGCGTCAGTGCTTTTTCCCGATGTAGATGGCAAAGCGGCTTTACATGGCGAAGAACTGGCCAAGCTACTGCGTACAAGCAAGAAGCAACTACTGACACGATGGAAAGGACTGCAATCCCCGCTAATATGGCGAGATGAGCGCGGAGAGCCCGTACAAATCAATCCGAATGAAGCGAGCAAGCTGCTGAAGTTAGCCCCTTCGCTCATAGAACTTGTACCTTATGCGAAACGTTACAAAAATTTGCCCAATGGCAGGCAATGGCTAGGCTTTCTGTATGAACGTGCCGATCGAGCGGGTAAACTGCCGGTCGGGGCGGCCGGGCTGGAAAGAACGCTGGAGCCGCTGCTGAGCGGCGTCGGTGAAACGTTCGTCTCCCGGTTTGTAGATGCGCAGCGTCGTCCATTGGCTCATCTGCCGCTGCGTGTCAGTGCTCCATCCAATGCTCACTATCCTTTACAGGTGCAGACTACAATTGATCTCCCATTACAGGAACAGATTGAAAAGCTGACGGAAACTAGTCATTTGGCAGAAGGTGCGGTAGTTGTGCTCGATGCAGGTAATGCGGATGTGTTGGCAATGGTGTCTCGCCCTTTTTATAACCCCGGTCATGTTGATCCGCAGCAAAGAACAGACTGGTCTAATCGTGCCCTCAAGGCGGTAACGCCCGGTTCCATTTTTAAGTTGGTTACGGCTGCTGCTGCACTTGAATCAGGTATTGTCCAACCGCAGGAGCAATTCCATTGTCATGGAACCTATGGCAAGTACGGTTTGGCATGCTGGAAAAAAGAAGGACACGGCACCCTGAACCTGGAGGAAGGGCTTGCCGTATCCTGTAATAGTGTGTTCGCTCATCTTGGCGAACGGCTTAACCCCGATCAAATTCAGGCTGCAGCCTCTGCACTAGGATTGAGCCGAACCGTGGGCTGGCAGGAGCGGAATCTTGCAGGGCTACCTCAATTCAGACCGCTGGATCACGAGGAAAAGGGAGCCGTATTCGGCTCCCGTACGAATGCGTCTGATCCGGGCGTACGTGTACAGACAGCTATCGGTCAGCGCGACGTGCTGGTTACGCCTCTCCAAGCTGCCAATCTCATCGTCACCTTATTGCACGAGGGTCAAGTACATGCACCACGTCTCGTGAAACGCATCAGCTACGCAGACGGAAGTACCTTATTGGAACTACCTGCTCACGCTTCACCTTCGCCCCAGGGAAGCCGTTCGATTCACACCTCAACGGCTCGCACGCTTCGTGAAGCAATGGAAAAGGTTGTGACACACGGTACAGGTGCCTCCTTGCGTAATAAATCATGGAATCTGGCCGGCAAATCGGGTACAGCCCAAGCTTTAAAGGACGGTCGCCCCATAAATCACCAGTGGTTTATTGGTTATGGTCCGGTAGAGCGGCCTCGTTATGCGGTTGCCGTCCTTGTGCAAAATGCTTCAACGCATTCTGCAAATCAAGCTACAGCACTGTTCGGTCAAGTAATGGATCTACTAGCTCAATCTTCCTCAGTTCCACGAGTAGCTACACGATCTTCCTCCTGAATTTTGACGATAAATGGAGGCTCATCAAATTCCTCTGTCGGAAACCGAATCCATTGCTGCAGATAACCTTGCTGCCACAATTCCTTGAGCAAAATGATCAGAATTGGGGACAGGATTAATCCGGCCAATCCGAAGATGGATAACGATATAATGGCAAAGGAAAGCATCAGATAGGCAGATGAAACACCGATGGAGTTACCAGTAATTTTAGGCTCTGCCAGCTGGCGGACGATAACCGTGACAGCCATGACAATAAGCAACCCTATAGCCAGGCCGGTATTGCCTGTGATGAACAAATACACTGCCCACGGAATAAAAATAACAGGCACACCCAACAAGGGCAGGATATCAAACAAAGCTGCCACGAGCGCCAACGATAGGGCATTATCCACTTGCAAAATGAGTAAACCTATAAATACGAGAATAAAGGTAATCCCTACCAATAGAGCTTGAGCTTTGAGAAAGGCGGAGATGGCTTTTAGTACGTGATTTTTCAGAAAAAGGTAAGCCGTTTTTACTGTCTTGGGTGTTTTACTACGGGCAATTCCCTTCCAAAGATTAATTTCCATACTTAAAAAGAACGCTAAAATGATCGCAACCGCAAAGTTGCCCATAAAAACAGTGAAAGAGCTGAGGAATTGTATGAAAAAGGATAACCCTAGCTGTGCCCATTTAGTAGCAATGGTGGTGGCAGTCGCAAAATAATCATTTACACGTTCGGTAACACCCGGAGGTAAAGCAGCAATTTTATCTTGAGAAAGATGAAGATACCGAGTGAATTCCGTTTGGATAATCTGCGTATAATGTGGGAGGTTTTGCGCGACTTTCGTAAATTGCGTAACCAGAATCAGGCCCAGTCCGAAAAAAATAGCAAGTAAAAGGATGATAAACAGCAATACGGAGAGCGCAGAGGCGAAAGGCTTCTTCATTCCCTTGCGATGAAAATAACGAGCGACAGGTTCAATGCACCAGAACACGACGAACGAAAGGAACACAGGTGCCGCCAGCTGGTACAGTTTGCTGGATACGAACATAATTAAATACACGGTTAATACGATCAGTCCGATATCAAAAACGGTACGCCAATATTTTTTGTACAATGGAAGCATATGTATACAACGACTCCTTTAAGATTTTTACTTATTGTACACTAAATTGGACCTCAATGCTGACCATATACAATAGTGAAATCTCGGCATGCTTACGTCTTTATGCTAACATATAAGTAAGTGAGTTTTCCTCAGGAAGCCTGCTTGGGAGTTCAGAATAGAAAAGTGGGGATAAAACGTGCAGACTTTGCTGTTATGGATGTTTTACATTTCAACTTTTTATGCTTTTGTTCCGGCGCTGGTTAGTCGTATATTTGGGTTCCGGGTGTTCCGGCGCGGCAAAAGTGAGCAAGAATATGCGCTCACCTTTGATGATGGTCCTGATCCAGTGTATACATCACAGTTGCTTGATTTACTAAAGCGTTTTGATGCCAAGGCTACTTTTTTTGTTGTAGGGATGAATGCAGAAAAACACCCTGAGCTTCTGAAACGAATGCATGATGAAGGTCATCTGATCGGTATTCATAATTATGTGCACAAATCGAATTGGCTGATGCGGCCTGTTACCGTCAGAAGACAAATTGCCCAGACAGAGTCAGTTATCCGTCGAGTAACTGGCGAAGGAACGACCTTTTATCGTCCGCCTTGGGGGATTGTGAATTTTTTTGATATTTCCAAAACCAATGGTCGTCGAATCGTATTATGGTCTTCCATGTTCGGGGACTGGAAGGCCAGCATCGGAGCGAAACAATTAGCGGAGAGAATGCTCAAAAAGCTGAGGGGTGGCGAGGTGATGCTGCTCCATGATTGTGGTACGACATTGGGGGCAGACGTAGAAGCGCCACAGAATATGCTAATCGCGCTGGAGAAGCTACTGATGGTCGCGCAAGAACGGCAATTACGTAGCGTACGGGTGGATACATTGTTTTGCCGTCAGTCTGTCAATAAACCCACTGCCTCCGAGATGTCCAGTACGGGCTGGTTTAAAAGAACGCTGGTATTCGGATGGCTACAGTACGAGCGGTTATTCCACGCTTTGTTCCGTCTTCGTCCCGTAAGCAAGGAGGATACGATCTTTTATTATCGTCGCCGTATCTATCATGGGCCAAATGTAAATATGGAGAACGGCAGGTGGCTAGAAAAAGGGGACCCGGTAATCGAGCTTCATTTTGATAATAAAATGTTGTTTCAATTGGGTTCGACGGCAAAGTCTATGGTGCATCTAGCTATTCAATTGATTCGGATTGTGAAAAGACAGCTTCCTGATCTTGCCCAACGGATTGTACATGATTCTGGAATGAATGGTGTAAAGGCGATCTATGCAGTAAGTATGATTCATCGGGGACCAGAGAAGTTGGGATTTCAAGTTCGAGAGCTTCCCCAAGGACTGTTCAAGCATGTGTCCACCGTATATTTAAAGCTTTTATTTAGTGTCATCCATCCTTCGGGTTCAGAACAGTTGAGTGAAAAAAAAGATGTAATGGTACCGAAACTGATTGTGATGCCAATGGATACCTTGTTTGACCGTTTCCATCAGGGAGGCTCACTCAGCTCAGACCAAGCTCTTGATCAAACTAATCAGAGGGATGTTGTCCATACACTCAACCGTGAAGTGACCGAAGAGGCTAATCCTGTTCAGACATCAGTCAGGGCTTCACAAGCAGCGGATACAGGATCAAGCAATTGACCTAATAAAAAAAGCCTCTCGATCCTTTGTTAGGGGTCGGGAGGCTTTTTAGCCGTTCATAAAGCATGTCTTAGCAAAGCTTTAGATTTTCATAATTCCGCCGTTACTTGCGTTTGTTACCAGCTTGGAATAACGCGCCAGGTAGCCCGTTTTCACCTTCGGCTCGAAGCCTTTCCAGTTGGCGCGACGACGTTCGAATTCTTCGTCCGTAATTTGGAGCTCAATCTTACGATTGTTCAGGTCCAGCTCAATGATATCGCCATCCTCAACAAAAGCGATAGGTCCGCCTTCTGCGGCTTCGGGAGAAATATGACCGATGGAGATACCACGGGAAGCGCCTGAGAAGCGTCCATCTGTAATCAGACCAACCTTGGCACCAAGCCCCATACCCACGATTTGCGAAGTTGGAGCGAGCATTTCAGGCATACCAGGTCCGCCCTTTGGACCTTCATAACGGATAACAACAACGTGTCCTTCGGTGATTTTACCGTTGGCGATGCCAGCCAATGCTTCTTCCTGTGAATCAAAGCAGATGGCAGGACCTTTGTGATAACCACCAACAGAAGGATCAACTGCACCGACTTTAATGATAGAGCCTTGCGGTGCCAGATTGCCGAATAATACAGCCAGACCGCCGCGCTCGGAATAAGGGTTGTCCAGCTTGTGGATGACGTTAGTGTCCAGAATTTCCTGACCCTCTACGTTTTCACGAATGGTTTTTCCGGTTACAGTAATACAGTCACCATGCAGTGCGCCCGGTTTCTTCAACAGTTCATTCAGCACCGCGCTTACGCCGCCTGCATTATGAACATCCTCGATGTGGTAGTCGGAAGCAGGTGCCAATTTGGACAAATGAGGTACGCGGTTTGCGACTTCATTAATACGTTCGATAGGGTAGTCCACTTCAGCTTCATGAGCAAGTGCCAATGTATGCAATACTGTATTCGTGGAACCGCCCATCGCCATATCGAGTGCAAATGCATTATCAATGGCTTCTTTAGTCACGATATCACGTGGTTTAAGATCGAGCTTAATCAATTCCATCAATTGGCGTGCAGATTGTTTGACGAATTCTTTACGTTCTTCCGCTACTGCGAGAATGGTGCCGTTACCTGGCATAGCCAGACCCATCGCTTCAGCGAGACAGTTCATGGAATTCGCTGTGAACATCCCTGAACAGGAGCCACATGTTGGACAGCCATATTGTTCTAATTCAAGCAAGCTTTGATCATCGATTTTACCAGCCTGGTATGCACCTACGCCTTCGAAGACGGAGGTCAGGGAAATAGATCGTCCGTTCTTGTCTTTACCAGCTTTCATAGGACCGCCGCTGACGAAAATAGTCGGAATGTTAACACGCAATGCCCCCATCATCATGCCGGGAGTAATTTTATCACAGTTAGGAATGCAGACCATGCCGTCAAACCAGTGCGCGGAAACGACAGTTTCAAGAGAGTCGGCAATAATTTCGCGACTTGGCAGAGAATAACGCATACCGATGTGTCCCATGGCAATGCCGTCATCTACACCAATGGTGTTAAACTCGAAAGGTACACCGCCTGCGTCACGAATGGCCTGCTTGACAATTTTGCCAAATTCCTGCAAATGGACGTGGCCCGGTACGATGTCAATATACGAGTTGCATACCGCAATAAACGGTTTGTCAAAATCTTCTTCCTTGACACCCGCTGCGCGCAGCAAGCTGCGGTGAGGAGCGCGGTCAAAGCCTTTTTTAATCATATCGGAACGCATTTTCGTCTTAGCTGTCATGATGCTGGTTTCCCCCCAAAGTATAAAAATAGTATGGCGTTCAATTGACGCCGTAATAGCGCAGATGTTTTCTAAAGAGTCTATCATAGATGTGCGCATTTTTCTACATATATGAAGATTTTGAAAAAGTATAAGAAGTGTTCTGTAATCAACAATATATAGATATGAGGAGTTTTATTTGTCTATATATTGCATCTAGAAAAGGTTAGAATTTGATTTTTCGAAATTCTGATATACTGATATGTTTGCGTATCAGGGTAAATATGAAAGAGCCCATTCCGCAATAAAGCGGATGGGCTCAAGCTTGTTTTTATGTTAAAGGAGGGAGGAATATGACACTATACCTTAATTTCTGCCGCCTTTACGACCGATGTCTCTGTAGAAATTTTTGTCATGCGACTCAGCTGTAGCATCGCCGCCTTTTTTGCCGATTTCTTGATAAAATTCTTTATCATGAGAGTTTGCGGTTGCTTCCCCGCCTTTTTTACCAATCTCCTGATAAAATTCCTTATTGTGCTTCTTAGAAGTAGCTTCTCCACCCATACGACCTGCTTCTTCGCGACTCATTTTACCCTGATTTTGATTACGTGCCATTACAAATCACTCCTTATTAAAAAGTTGTTTTTTGTTGCGCGCATCCTTTACTTACCACATCACGCCTATATGAAACAGGCTCTATGCGAAGTAAAGAGGGGTTAGGGGCACTTACATTTTCGTCTGTAAGTGGGTTGTCGCGTGTTCATTGTTAAATAAAGATGGATAAAAAGATTACGCGGACCGTCTAAAAAGATAAGGAGCTGGCTTCAGCATCCACTCTACCTGTGGCTCAATCAGAGGCCGTGTTGCAGTTCGAACCCAAGGCATGGTCAACAGACAGCACAGACCTGCGGCACACACTAGAATTAACATGACTTCCACTGGAGTATCTATATATTCGTAGACTCCCTTCGCAACAACGGTACGGACGATCAAGCCATGGAGTAAAAAAACATATAGTGTCCGCCGTCCCATCTCGGTTATACGTCCTGTGATGGCTGGAACAAAGCTTAGAAACGCCATGGATGCTATCCATTGAACTCCATAAATGCCGATGCGGTAAATCCCTGCGTACCATTCGGTATGGCCCAATTCACCATAAGTCATGTTGCCATAGAGCCAGCCTGCCGGGATGCCGAAATATGATGTTCCCGCCAGGACCATAAGCAGAAGAGATACAATGCCAGCAATTATGCGGACTGGAGCTGTGAAGAAGCGTCGAACGTCCGCATAATTCAAATGATAACCTGCTACAAAGTAAGGCAAATAAACAAAGGTTCTGCATACGCTTAGCCATATACCATCCACTGGGAGATATCCGACAAGGATACCTAGTAGCACGGATATACCCAATTGGAAGGCAGGTGGTACTTTCTGAAAAGACAGCATCAGCAGTCTCCAACAGATATGGCTGGCAAGGAACCAGAGTAGCAGATAAGGAGCAAAAAAAGAATGATGGATATGGGGAACGTGGAAGAGTGCAACATCCAAGATCGAATAGAGCGATTGGAAAATAAGATATTGCATACCGATCTGAAGCAGAACTTTTCGGCCTGCCAGTCCGGTCAAAGATGTTTTGGCAAAGTAGCCTGTGACGAGTACAAACAACGGCATATGAAACATGAATATCCAGCTGAACCCTTGTTGGGCAATATGAAGTGAACCGACCAGTGGCTCCAGGGCATTCCCTGCAAATACGCATATAATCAACAGAAATCGCAAATTGAGAAAAAAGCTTTCCCCTTGTACATCATGGCTTGTCGTCATGTGTTTCCCTCCGAACGGCTTCTGCCGACTGAACTATTTAAAAAATAATTCTTTACAAGGAACAAGGTACGATACTCTGGATCTTACCATTGTGATTTTATTCACAATGGTAAGCGCTATCATGTCCTTATTATGTGGCGAAAGCTTGAACAACGGATAAAGATGGGCTAATGCCTGGAAATGTATGCTGATTTGACCCTGTATGTGGAACGATGTTACCCTAACAAGGCTATAGTTACGCTGATGAATACAGCGACACATTTTATATTCAAATTACGAATTACGAGGCATGAAAGTCGAAAGGAACTTTTACAATGAGAAGAAGAACAAGAAGATCATACAATTCATATGGGACACGCGGTCCTCGGAAAATATGGAAAATTCTCTTAGGCATCCTGATTGTCATTGTGCTGATCGCAGGGTGGGGAGCATGGAAGGTATTTACACCTTATCAGCCTGACGAGACGGCCGCTGCTGCATTAGCTGAAGTAGCAGATGCTGTGAAGGTAAATGAACAAGAACATTGGGTCGGTTTTGAGCCTGTAAAAAGAAGCGGAGCGGGAGTCATTTTGTATCCAGGGGCGTTGGTGAAACCCGAAAGTTATGCGCCCTTGGCACGTCGTCTGGCGGAAAAGGGTCATCATGTGATCATTGTAAAAATGCCACTGAACCTTGCAATGATCTCCCCGGATCTGGCGAATGAAGTGCTGAAGGCATATCCGAATGAAGCATTTGTTATTGGAGGCCATTCGTTAGGCGGTGTGATGGCGGCCCGATATGCAGCTGCACATCCTGATCAGGTCAAAGGTGTATTTTTCCTTGCTTCCTACCCAGATAACAAGGGTAATTTAAAGGATAAAAATCTGCCAGTTATTTCTCTACTAGGAAGTGACGACGGAGTCATCCAGATGGAAAATGTCCAAAGTGGAAGAACTTATTTACCAGCTAACACGCTGTATTTTACAGTCGAGGGCGGGAATCATGCCCAATTCGGCAGTTATGGTGCCCAAAAAGGGGATAACTCTGCGAAAATTAGCGCTATCGAGCAATGGAATCAGACGGTAACGGCTTTACAGGACTGGATGAAAGAGAGTGTGGATTCAGCTCCTAAGAACCAGTAAAGGAGGTGTGCTGCATGTCTGAGCTGATCGTGCAGGGGGAGCGGTACCCATGCCGTGGCATTTTATTGGATAAAGATGGCACGTTGCTGGATTTTATTCAGTTGTGGGGCCCCTGGGCTCGTTCTATACTGGATATGATGGAGCAGCATCTTACCGTGGCGGGTGCCGGTTTTACGGTAGAAAAAGGCAACGTTCTAGGTACTGTTCACGATCTGGAGGGACGTGTAATCGGTTATGATCCTTCTGGCCCGCTGGCCATGGGGACGGTGGACGAAAGTACGGGTGTACTGGCTTGGCAGCTTTATACTGCCGGTGTACCGTGGAATGAAGCTGTGCGGCTTGTTCGCGACTTTAATAAAACGGCGATGGCTGATATTCGGCGACATCGGGCAGCAAAGGTGTTTCCGGGGTTGCGGACGTTGCTGGAGCAAAGCCGCCGCGCCGGATTGAAGCTGGCGGTTGTGACCTCTGACAGTACAGAGGCTGCACAGGAGCATTTGGAGTGGATGGGGCTGACATCTTATTTTGACGAGGTCATCGGACACGATAGGGTTACATACGGCAAGCCTGACCCGGAAATGGCTGAAAAAGCCTGCGCGTTACTAGGACTGTCGCCGGCGGACGTAGTAGTCATTGGAGACAGCAATGGGGATATGCAGATGGGCAAGCGTGCCGGAGTACGGTTAGCCATTGGATTTGCGCCGGAGCCGGAACGTTCCGGTCATTTGCTGGATGCGGATAAGGTCGTTCGTGGATATGAAGAGCTGGAGGTGCGTAGAGCATGAAAGTAAATACGTTGGCGGAATGGATACAGCAATCGCAGAATATTGTTTTTTTCGGTGGAGCAGGGACATCGACGGAAAGCGGTATTCCGGATTTTCGTTCGGCAGCAGGCTTGTATCAGAGTGAGGAAAAATTGCCTTATTCCCCTGAGGTTATGCTTAGCCGTTCTTTTTTTGTGAAGCATCCTGAAGTGTTCTTCGGCTTCTATCGCAGCAAAATGCTGCATCCCGATGCGGAGCCGAACGGCTGCCATCATTTCCTGGCGTCATTGGAAAAGCAAGGCCGCCTTAAAGCTGTTGTGACACAAAATATTGACGGATTACATCAGGCTGCAGGCAGTGTGAATGTACTGGAACTTCACGGCTCGGTGCATCGCAACCACTGTATGGAATGCGGACGCTTTTACAGTCTAAATGAAGTGATGAACAGCTCTGAGGTAGTACCCAAATGTCCGATAGATGGAGGAATTATCAAACCGGATGTCGTTTTATATGAGGAGGAGCTGAATCAGGATACCATTATTCAATCCGTTCAGGCCATTTCTCAAGCAGATCTGCTGTTAATTGGAGGAACGTCGCTGACAGTGCATCCTGCGGCGGGTCTGATTACTTATTTTCGCGGTAAACATACAGTGCTGCTAAATACAGATCCCACCTCGTATGATCACAAGGCGGATCTTTTGATCACCGATCCAATCGGTAAGGTTATGGAAAAACTCGGTCATCAATTGGGTTTGTAATCGTTTTCTTGTCAACGCCCGGATAAAAGCGCTATGATGATGTTGTGATGGACATAACAATGTTTCGAGAGAGGCTGGGATAGCATGGTTTATTTAGCTGGCGAGGATCGTTATGAAAGTATGAAATATAACCGTACAGGGAGATCGGGTCTTAAATTGCCCGCTATTTCGCTGGGCTTGTGGCACAATTTTGGCGGGATTAACAACGCGGAGAATGGCCGTAACATGATTACTCGCTCCTTTGATCTGGGAATTACGCATTTTGATTTAGCTAATAACTATGGCCCCCCTGCGGGATCAGCTGAGGAATTTTTCGGACAAGTATTAGCCAGTGATATGAAACCGTACCGGGATGAGATGGTCATTTCCACCAAAGCGGGCTACCATATGTGGGCAGGGCCTTATGGTGACTGGGGATCTCGCAAGTATATGATATCTAGTCTGGATCAGAGCCTGAAGCGGATGGGGCTGGACTATGTCGACATATTCTACTCTCACCGATTTGATCCTGATACGCCGCTGGAAGAAACGATGGGGGCACTGGATCATATCGTACGTTCCGGCAAAGCCCTGTATGTGGGCGTGTCTAATTATACTGCGGAGCAAACGGCAGAAGCAGCTCGCATTTTGAAGGAGTTGGGAACCCCGCTTCTGATTCATCAGCCGAAATACTCTTTGCTCGACCGCTGGATTGAAAACGGATTACAAGATGTACTGGACGAAAACGGGATAGGCAGCATTGCCTTTTGCCCTCTGGCTCAGGGATTGTTGACGAATAAATATTTGAACGGGATTCCCGAGGATTCACGTGCAGCGAGTACATCGGTTTTCCTGAATGAGAATCATGTGACGCCCGAGACACTTCGCAAGGTTCGCGCCCTGAATCAGATGGCAGCCGCGCGTGGACAAAGTCTGGCTCAATTCTCGCTGGCCTGGGCTCTGCGCGGTGAACGTCTGACCTCTGTCCTGATTGGGGCCAGTCGTGTCAGCCAAATTGAAGAAAATGTTGCTGCCTTATCCAATCTGGACTTTTCTCAGGAGGAACTGGATCGGATTGATTCGATTCTGAATGCCGGGAACGGACAGGACAACGGTACAGCGTAAGGCAAAAAGATATTTGTAATGCATTGGCTTAATTTCACATCCTCTTATACGTAACAGCCCGCATCCGTTGAAGGATGCGGGCTGTTTGTCATTTTGGGGATTTTGGAGACCATGCTGTACCTGTCATTGCCTCTCTGTAAAAGAAGATCAATTGTCTGACAGAAACGCAGACCCCATGCAAACTGTTAAAGCCTACTCTATGGCTGTGGATATTGCTTAACTTTGCTTCGATACTCGGTCGGAGACTGACCACAGAAGCGTTTGAATTGACGTGAGAAATATAAAGCATCAGTTAATCCAACCGAAGCGGCCACTTGCTCTACCGATAGCTCAGGACGCTCGCGCAGCAGTTGACGTGATTTGTCGATCCGTAGCTTAAGCAGATAGGTGACGGGTGAGATGCCCGTTTCCTTTTTGAATATCCGTGACAAATACGCACGGTTATAACCCAGTCCTTCAGACATTTGCTCAATGGAAACAGGATGTGCGTACTGAGTGGACATATATTGAACCATATGCTTGACTGTACGTCGAATTTGTGAATCCGCCCCGGACGGATCAGTCCAGTCACTCAGATAATTGCCCGCTTCCCCCATAATCAGGTACAAATAGCCCAGAGCTGAAAGATGTGAACTAGATTTTCTACTGTAAAAGGCCAACTGCATTTGCTCCAAATAACCGGGGATGGGACTTTTATCGGAAGCATGGAAGACAGGCTGATGAATACGCAGTCCTGCTTCCTGCACAACTTGCTCAGTATGGTGTCCGGTAAACGCAGACCAACGATAACGCCACGGATATTCTTCATCGGAAGTATAGCTCACCAGCTGACCGGGATGGATAAGAAAAAAATCGTTTTCTTCAAGCTGATATGTGTGCTGTTCCGTTCGGAAGATGCCTTTGCCCGATTCTACAAAGTGAAGCAGATAGTAATCATAGATTTTCGGGCCCACGGCATGACCCGATTTGGTTTGGCTCTCTCCTGCAAAAAGCACATGCAGCGGGCTATTTTCATAAAACACCGGATTAGAGGCGACAGCATAACTATATGAATGCGCTTGCAAAATAGGGTCATCCTTCCTGCATTTGTGAATAGTTTAGCGGATGCGGTATACTTACATTGTACATATCCAAGTCACATTTATCCATAGCTTAAACACATGGATGCATTACATTGTGTGACGCTTTCATTTATACTGAAATCATAAGAAATGTCAACCTGATTAAGATGATTACAGGGAAATCAGGGGGACCTTTACTAACGGTGAATGAGGTGGATGCGGATATGAACTCTACTGAATTAAAGAAACATTTTATTGAAAAATATGGTGAAAGCAGTTATGAACTGCGGATATTTCATGCACCTGGACGTGTCAATCTGATTGGAGAGCATATCGACTATAACGGTGGTTATGTACTCCCGGCTGCGCTGGAATTCGGAACGACGCTGATCCTTCGTGCGCGCAATGATGATGAAATTCATTTTGCTTCGACAAACCTGTCGTATGAAGTGTCTATCTCCCGCGGAGAAATAGGTAAAAACAAAACGGATGAGTGGGTGGACTATCCGGTGGGTGTGCTGGTGGAGCTAGCTGAAAAGGGAGTTTATCCGTCTAACGGATATGATCTGCTCTATCACGGAGAAATACCGAACGGTGCTGGATTATCCTCTTCAGCCTCCATTGAGGTTGTTACAGGATACGCGTTCCTCACTATCGAAAAACAGAAAACAGATACGGTCGAAATCGCTTTGTTGTCCCAGCGGGCAGAAAACAATTACGTTGGTGTCAATTGCGGCATTATGGACCAGTTCGCTGTAGCGAACGGAGCAGCTGATCATGCAATTCTACTGATGTGCGATACGTTGGATTACCGTAAAGTGCCATTCCGCACGGGAGATTATAAGTTGGTGATCGGCAATACAAACAAGCGTCGCGGTTTGGTGGACTCAGCCTATAACGAGCGTCGTAGTCAATGTGCCGAAGCACTGTCCATTTTGCAGCAACAGGAGCCGTCACTGGAATACCTCGCTCAGCTGGATGAGAAGCGTTTCGAAGAGCTTCAGCATCACATCGCGGACGAAACAGTGCGTCGGCGGGCACAGCATGTGGTGGAGGAAAACGCTCGTGTGTTGGCCTCTGTCGATGCTCTCGCGGCGAATGAACTTGCAACTTTTGGTCAGTTAATGAATGCTTCTCATGATTCATTACGCGATTTGTATGAGGTCAGCTGCACGGAGCTGGACGTCATGGTCGAAGAAGCACGACGCATTTCTGGCACGCTGGGTGCTCGTATGACAGGAGCCGGATTTGGGGGCTGTACGGTTTCGTTGGTTCATGAGGACGATGTGGAACGTTTTGTGAAGGAAGTCGGCGAAGCTTATCAGACCCGCACAGGGCTGGAAGCCAGCTTTTATGTATGCAAGGCAGGAGACGGAGTTAAAGAACTGAAGGAGGACGAATAACATGGCCATTTTAGTCACAGGCGGAGCTGGATATATTGGTTCACATACCGTAGCAGAACTGTTGGATCTGGGAGAAGAAGTTGTGGTGCTGGATAATTTGCAAACCGGGCACAAAGCAGCATTGCTTGGGGGCAAGTTGTATGAAGGGGATTTGAGGGATAAAGAATTACTGTCCAAACTGTTCTCTGAAAATAGTATCGACGCAGTTATCCATTTTGCAGCCAACTCACTGGTTGGGGAAAGTATGCAAAATCCTGGTAAATATTATGACAACAACGTATTTGGCACGCTGAGCTTGCTGGAGGCGATGAAGGATGCTGGAGTGCGCCGAATCGTGTTTTCCTCTACTGCGGCTACCTACGGCGAACCGGAAAAGGTGCCGATTGAAGAGGGTGACCGTACAGAGCCAACCAACGTGTATGGTGAAACAAAGCTGATGATGGAGCGCATGATGTCGTGGTTTGATAAAGTCTTAGGCATCAAATATGTGTCTTTACGGTATTTTAATGCGGCTGGTGCGCATGAGAGCGGCAAGATCGGTGAAGATCACCGACCAGAAAGCCATCTGATCCCGTTGGTGCTCCAGACAGCATTGAAACAGCGTCCACACATCTCTGTGTTTGGTGATGATTATGCGACACCGGACGGAACGTGCATTCGGGATTACATTCACGTGAGTGATCTGGCGGATGCTCATGTGCGTGCAGTAAATTACTTGCGGGAAGGCAATGAGAGCAACGTATTCAATCTGGGCAACGGACAGGGCTTCTCCGTGAAAGAAGTTATTGAGACGGCACGCAAGGTCACTGGGCTCGACATTCCAGTTGTTACAGAACCACGCCGCGCAGGTGATCCCGCAGTGTTGGTTGCATCTTCCGACAAGGCCCGTTCTGTGCTGGGCTGGAGTCCAACACGTACCCAACTGGAGGATATTATTAGCGGAGCATGGGGATGGCATCAGTCGCACCCTCACGGCTACGGCGACGAATAGACGGGAGACGATGACATATGAGCGAGCGCCATTCCGCAGATAAAGGCCAAGGCCGGGAACATTCCCGGCATCTGGCCCGTGACATCGGCGAAACTGTACAGCAATCTGCTCTATATGCGGTGGAGCAACTGGTTGCATTCGTACAAAAAAGGGGCTTGATTGGTCCGCAAGATACAGATTACAGCCGTAATCTGCTGTTGGAGCAGTTCGGGTTTTCGGAGCCTTATTCAGGTGGGGAAGCAGGGGGCATTATTGCCCCTGAAGCCCTCCAACCTGTGCTTAATGTATTGATAGATTATGGTTTTGCCACTGGACTTATCCCTGAAAACACAGATACGTATCGTGATTTGCTGGATTCCAAAATCATGGGACTGCTGATGGCGAGACCGTCTGAAGTCATCCGTGACTTTCATCAAACGGAGGCTGAACGTGGCATAGAGGCAGCGACAGATGCTTTTTATCAATTATCCATCGATTCGAACTACATCCGAATGGATCGGGTTGCCAGCAATGTGTACTGGAATCAGCCGACATCTTACGGAGAGATGGAAATCACGATTAATTTGTCCAAGCCAGAAAAAAGTCCCAATGAAATTGCGATGGCGAAGCTTCTTCCGCCACCTGTTTATCCCAAGTGTCAATTATGCCGTGAAAACGTCGGATATGCCGGAAGGGTAAATCATCCGTCCCGTCAAAATTTGCGTATCATTCCGGTGGAATTGAATGGGGAACCGTGGTTTTTTCAATATTCACCCTATGTGTATTACAACGAGCATTGCATCGTGTTCCATCATGATCATGTACCGATGAAGCTCACGAAGGATACGCTGCGGCGGTTGCTAGCCTTTACGAAAGCGTTTCCGCACTATTTTATTGGTTCCAATGCGGATCTGCCGATTGTCGGTGGATCGATCCTAACCCATGACCATTTTCAGGGTGGTCGTCATACATTCCCGATTGAAAAAGCGGGTGTGGACGGCGTATACCGTAATGAAGCGTTTCCGCAGGTTACGGCAGGTATTGTAAACTGGCCGATGTCGGTAATCCGTTTTACGTCAACAGATGCCGAGGCGCTGTTGGAGGCGGGGAATGCTGCTTTAGAGGCCTGGAAAGCTTATAGTGATCCTGTAGCCGACGTCCTCTCTCATACAGAGCAGGAGGGGGAAACGATTCCGCATAATACAGTGACGCCGATTGTGCGCCGGGATTCCGAAGGAAGGTATCAGATGGATCTCGTACTGCGCAACAACCGAACGAGTGAAGAGTACCCGGAAGGTATTTTTCATCCTCATCGCGAGATGCATCATATCAAGAAGGAAAATATCGGTCTGATTGAAGTTATGGGACTTGCTATATTACCGGGGCGGCTTAAGGATGAACTGGATGGAATTGCAGATATTTTGTGTGGGGACGACGAGCTGACTGTGGCTATGCAGCAGGAAGAACATCCGCTGTTTAAGCATGCAGACTGGATTTACCACTTAAAAACCCAGTTCGGTCGTCTGTCTGACAAGGAATCGGCTGTTCGTACCGTACAAAATGAGGTCGGACTGAAATTCAGTGAAATTTTAGAGCATGCAGGAGTGTATAAACGGAATCCGTCCGGTCAGCAGGCTTTTGGTCGTTTTATGAAACAATTGGGATATACTTTGGGAGAATAAAATAGCTTGCGCAACACATAATACAGTATGAGAACCCTCCCAAGATATTAACCATGGAACCATGCTCCTCAAGGAGTGTGGTTTTTTTTCTGAAAATAAAGCAGATTTGTTTCCTGTAACCGAAAAGGTTATAATAGAGTAGTTTCTTAACATTAAACTTTAGAAATATTGGAGGCGAGCGTTTGCGATGAAAGCATTCGAATTTTATAATCCTACACAATTGATCTTCGGTAAAGGACAATTGGAGGCTCTCAAGCGTGAAGTTCCTAAATATGGTAAACGTGTACTGCTTGTATATGGCGGCGGCAGCATTAAACGCAGCGGTTTGTACGATAATGTAATAAGCTTGCTAGGTGAAATCGGTGCAGAGGTAACGGAACTGGCCGGTGTAGAACCGAATCCTCGCTTATCTACAGTACATAAAGGCGTGGAATTGTGTAAAACACATCAAATCGATCTCGTACTGGCTGTGGGCGGTGGTAGTGTACTGGATTGCTCTAAAGCCATTGCTGTCGGTGCAAAATATGATGGCGACATGTGGGATTTTGCTGAGCGTAAAGCTTCCCCACAGGCAGCATTGCCACTAGGTACGGTTTTGACAATGGCAGCCACCGGTTCTGAAATGAATGCGGGTTCTGTCATTACAAATGAAAAAACACAGGAAAAATTGGGATGGGGCAGCGTATTTGCGTTCCCTGCGTTTTCTATTCTTGATCCGGTGAACACATACTCTCTGCCACAAAATCAAACCGTTTACGGAATCGTGGATATGATGTCACATACGCTGGAGCATTATTTCCATTTGGAATCTAACACTCCGGTCCAACTTGGCTGGTGCGAAACGATTTTGCGTACGGTCATTGATGCGGCTCCGGGTCTGGTGAACGATCTGGAAAACTACGAGTTGCGTGAAACGATTATGTATTGTGGTACGATGGCCCTGAATGGCTTCCTGAACATGGGGCTGACGGGTGACTGGGCTACTCACAATATTGAACATGCTGTGTCTGCTGTTTATGACATTCCACATGGTGGAGGACTGGCTATTCTGTTCCCGAACTGGATGAAACACAATCTGCATGTGAAGCCTGAACGCTTCAAGCAACTGGCTGTAAATGTGTTCCATGTGAACCCAGAAGGCAAGAGTGATGAAGAAGTGGCGCTGGAAGGTATTCAGGCGTTGCGTGATTTCTGGAACTCGATTGGCGCACCAAGCCGTCTGGCTGATTACGATATTGATGCGTCCAAAATCGATGTTATGGCTGATAAAGCTGTGAAATTCGGATCTTTCGGTGGCTTTAACAAGCTCAATCGCGAAGATGTAGTCGAAATTTACAAAGCATCCCTATAAACCGGCATTTGGATTATTTTAAGCACGTTTGTGCGTCATTAGGCGTACGAACGTGCTTTTTTGGGTTTGAATTGGAATATTGGAGGAAAATTTTGAAACTTTTTAAGGTTGAATACGTAAACATAGTTATAGACTGGAAACCAGACTGAAAAGGTATATGGAAGGAGGAGTCGCATGGAAACCATATTTTGGTGGCTATTGGCAGGGGGCGCTATCTTTACTGTAGTTAGTGTGCTGATCGGGGATGTACTCGGTGGTTGGCTGGATGGTGCATTGGAGCTGCCGGGCCTCGATTGGTTCAGACCAGTCGTTTTACTTGGAGCCATGACCGCTTTTGGCGGGGCTGGTGTACTACTGACAAAGTATACCGGGCTGAGCATGGGGTGGGTGGTTGTGCTTGCTTTAGGGATTGCGTTTGTCATCGGAATACTCGTGTTCTTTGCTTTTATAAAGCCCATGGCGAATTCGGAGGTATCCAGCGGCTTCTCCATGCGTGAGCTGACTGGCAGGATCGGTGAGGTCACCATTCCTGTACCTGAGGTTGGTTACGGGGAAGTTATGATCCGCTTGGGTGCAGGCAACACCATACATACAGCATCGAGCTTCGATCACAAGCCGCTAGCTGCGGGAACCCGTATCGTCGTGGTTGAGGTCGCAGAGGGCGTCGTCCGCGTAGCGTACCTGGACACATAGACGGCGCATTCGCTTAACATGAAGGGAGCGTGATCGGGAGTGTCAAATTTGCAAGATGTTGTGTTGGTCCCTGGAATTGTTGTCATCGTTATCATCATATTAGGGATCGCTTTTTGGGCCCGCTACAAAACGGTAGGACCGGATGAAGGGATGATCGTGACAGGTTCTTTTCTGGGAAATAAAAATATTTCCGAGGATGACTCTGGTCGCAAAATTAAAATTGTACGTGGTGGGGGTGCCTTCATTTGGCCTATTTTCCAGCAGTCCGAATTTATCTCTCTGTTGTCCCACAAACTGGACGTAACCACACCGGAAGTGTATACGGAGCAAGGAGTTCCCGTGATTGCGGATGGTGTGGCGATCATCAAGGTCGGCAGTTCTATTGAGGATGTAGCCACAGCAGCCGAACAGTTCATCGGAAAACCATTGGAGGCTCTTAGGGGAGAGGCTCAGGAAGTGCTGGAGGGACATTTGCGCGCAATCCTCGGCTCGATGACAGTGGAGGAAGTATATCGTAATCGAGATCGGTTTGCGCAGGAAGTACAGGGCGTGGCTGCTCGCGATCTGAAAAAAATGGGCTTGCAAATCGTTTCATTCACCATCAAAGATGTGCGTGATAAACATGGATATCTGGATGCGCTCGGTAAGCCGAGAATTGCCGCTGTGAAACGGGATGCAGAGATCGCAGAAGCTGAAGCCGTGCGGGATGCCCGGATTCAGAAGGCACGTGCGGAACAGGAGGGTCAAAAGGCCGAACTGCTGCGGGATACCAACATTGCCGAGGCAGCCAAGGAGAAGGAACTGAAAGTGGCTTCGTTTAAGAAAGAACAGGATACAGCGAAGGCAGAAGCTGATCAGGCCTATCACATTCAGGAGGCCCGTGCCAAACAAACTGCCGTCGAGGAGCAGATGAAGGTCGAGCTGGTGCGTAAGGAACGGGAAATTGATCTTCAAACGAAGGAAATTCAGGTACGTGAAAAGCAATATGATGCGGAAGTGAAAAAGAAGGCGGAAGCCGATCGGTATGCGGTAGAACAAGCGGCGGAAGCAGATAAATCGCGTAAAATGCGTGAGGCGGAATCGCTGCAATACTCGATCGAGACACAGGCTAAAGCGTCAGCTGAACAAAAACGTCTAAACGGGCAAGCAGAAGCGGATGCAGAACGTGCCAAAGGTACGGCAGACGCAGACGTCATCCGTTTGCGTGGTTTGGCGGAAGCCGAGGCTAAGGAAAAACTGGCGGAGGCGTTCCAGAAGTTTGGAGAGGCCGCTGTGCTCGATATTATCGTGAGAATGCTGCCTGATCTGGCTGGACGCATTGCCGAACCGATTGCGTCCATTGATAAGCTCACCGTTGTTGATACGGGTAAAGGAGAAGGAGCAGCGCGTGTCAGCAATTATGTCACCGAACTGATGGCGACGGCCCCCGAGATGCTTAAGAGTGTATCCGGTATTGATGTGGAGCAGTTAATCAAGGGGCTAACCACTGGGAAAAATGGTCTTCATTCCGTACCGTCCTCCGGTGAAGCGAATAAGCTGAACATTCAAGCCCCGGTTGAGGTAGCACCAACGGATAAAGAATAACGATAAGCCTTTGGGGAGCATATGCCCCCGAACCAAAAGACCGCTTTTCATCACAACATTTCCCGGAAATTGTGATGAAAAGCGTTTTCTTTTTATTGACCTTTAGCGGAATATTTGGTACTTTAACGTGGATTCCTCTGAGCTTCATGCTATAATTCTTAGGATCAAGGTTCTGATAAAAGAGGTGCGGATGTGAGCAGCCTAAAAGTGGCCAAAGCGCTGAATAACAATGTGATTATAGGGATGCATCCCGAGCATGATGAGGTTGTCGTGATTGGAAAAGGAATCGGTTTCAATCGCAGACCCGGCGATCTTATGCCGTTGGATTCAGTTGAAAAATTATTTATATTAAAAAGCCATGAAGAGCAGGAGCAATACAAACGATTGCTTCCTGAGCTGGATGAAAAGCTCATTGAGGTCATCGGTGAGGTGCTTCATCTTGTTCAACTTCAAGCTAAGAAGCCTCTAAATGAGCACATACTGATTGCTTTAACCGACCATATCGCTTTTTCCATTAACCGTCATAAACAGGGGATTACGATTCATAATCCGTTTTTGTATGAAACTAGGGAAATATATCCTCAGGAATACAAGATGGCTGAGCAGGCTGTTGCCTTAATCAAGGATAAGATGGATGTAGATCTGGGAGAAGATGAAATCGGATTCGTGGCCTTGCATATTTATAGCGCCATGACGAACCAGCATATTTCCGAGGTTAGGAAGGATTCTCGTCTGATTGCTGATATGGTTCAGGTAGTCGAGACGACGCTGGATTATCGTATTCCTCTCCAATCCCTTGATTATTCTCGTCTGCTGACTCATCTGAGGTTTGCGATTGAACGTGTGCGCCGGGGAGAGATCGTGCAGGAGATTTACCGATTGGACAAGCTTTTGAATGAGGAGTATCCGGAAATGTATATGCTGGCATGGAAGCTCACGAAGATTATGGAGAAAAGACTCCGTAAATCTGTGTATCCGGCTGAGGTTAGCTATTTGACGATGCATCTGCAGCGGTTGTCCCAACGCAAAGAGCAGGGAGAGCAACAAACAGTGATAAAACCGGAATAAAAAAGTATTGCCTCACTTTTAGTGGGGTGCTATAATCAATTCTGCAATGAGGAAGACAACAACTGAACATTTAACGTGTTACTGATTCGATCAGGCATGAGTTGCTTTAAGTTATGATTGTTTACAGCCTAATGGGGTAAGCTATATCCCAAGGTTGTGTTCAAACATACTTAAATCGGCTCATGCCTTTTTTGTTGTTTTGCCTCTGTTCTAAATTTCAGAGAAGGATGTGGAAGGTATGTTTAAAAAGCTTTTCGGCGTTTTACAGCGTGTCGGTAAAGCATTAATGCTTCCTGTAGCGATTTTGCCAGCTGCGGGGCTTCTATTGGGTATCGGTAACATGCTGGTCAATCCTGATTTTCTTCAGTACATTCCGGCATTAAATGCGGGCTGGGTTCAATCGGTAGCGACGATCATGATGAATGCCGGACAAATCGTTTTTGATAATCTGGCACTGTTGTTCGCAGTCGGCGTAGCCGTCGGTCTGGCGGGCGGAGAAGGTGTAGCAGGTTTGGCTGCGATCATCGGTTACCTCGTTATGAACATTACGCTGGGTACAGCCGTGGGTGTCACACCTGGTCTGATTGCTCAAAAAGTCCCGGGCTATGCAAACGTGTTGGGGATTCCAACGCTTCAAACCGGGGTGTTCGGCGGGATAATCATCGGTATACTGGCTGCTGCCATGTACAACCGCTTTTTCAAAATTGAGCTTCCTTCGTATCTGGGATTTTTTGCAGGTAAGCGTTTCGTTCCAATTGCAACAGCGGTATCCTCATTGATTGTCGGACTTGCACTGGTTCTGATCTGGCCTCCAGTTCAACAAGGACTTAACGCAGTATCTCACTTTATGGTGTATTCCAACCCGACTTTGTCGGCGTTCCTGTTCGGGGTTATCGAACGCGCGCTTATTCCATTTGGTTTGCATCACATCTGGTATTCACCGTTCTGGTTTGAGTTTGGCGAATATGTGAATAAAGCAGGTCAAACCGTTCACGGTGACCAGCAGATCTTCTTCAGCCAGCTTCGCGACGGAGTGGCGTTGACAGCAAGTACGTTCCAAGTGGGTAAATTCCCATTCATGATGTTCGGTTTGCCAGCAGCAGCGCTTGCGATGTACCATGAAGCAAGACCGGAACACAAAAAATATGTAGCAGGTATCATGGGTTCAGCAGCATTGACTTCTTTCCTGACAGGTATTACGGAGCCACTGGAATTTTCCTTCCTGTTCGTAGCTCCACTGCTGTTTGCAGTACACTGTGTATTCGCAGGTCTGTCATTTATGACCATGCAAATTTTACATGTCAAAATCGGTATGACCTTCTCTGGCGGATTTATTGACTTCCTGATTTTCGGGATTATTCCAACCCGTACGCCTTGGTGGTATGTAATCATCGTCGGTCTGATTTTGGCGGTTATTTACTACTTCGGATTCCGATTCATCATACGGAAGTTCAACTTGAAAACACCAGGACGTGAAGAAGCTACAGAAAATGTGGATAGCGCAGCAACCGGTAGTAGTGACGAGCTCCCACACAACATTTTGGCAGCTTTCGGCGGTTCATCGAATATCAAACATCTGGATGCATGTATTACACGTCTTCGGATCGAAGTTAATGAGAAATCAAACGTTGACAAAGCTCGTCTGAAACAACTTGGCGCATCGGGTGTCCTTGAAGTCGGCAACAACGTACAGGCGATTTTCGGTACACGTTCCGACACCATTAAATCTCAAATGGCTGATATTATGGCTGGACGCACACCTGCACCAGCTCCGGCACAACCTGCTCCACAAGAGGAGAAAGAAGCTGGAGAAGAGAAACAGACCATTATTGTAGAAGATATTGTGATGCCTGTTAACGGCGAATTGGTTGATATCTCGACAGTTCCCGATCCGGTATTTGCAGAACGTATGACAGGAGACGGCTTTGCGGTCGTGCCAAATGATGGAACGATTGTGTCCCCTGTTTATGGTAAAGTATTCAATGTATTCCCAAGCAAGCATGCTATTGGTATCCAATCCGATGGCGGTAAAGAAGTGCTTGTTCATATCGGGGTGAATACAGTGAAGCTTAAAGGTCAAGGATTTGACGTTTTGGTGAACGAAGGCGATCTTGTGTCAGCCGGCCAGCCTATTATGAAAGTAGACCTGGAATACGTGAAGGCAAACGCTAAATCCATCATCTCACCTGTCATTTTTACCAACCTTCCAGAAGGCTCTTCGGTAACTTTAAACAAAACTGGAGTATTGAAGGCTGGCGAAGATGGTATAATTACGATAAAATAAACTCTATGTGTTTCGGATTAGTTGATTGGGCGGCTTAGGCCGTCTGATCATCAGCCCGGTATACTGCGTGTAAACAAATATTATCTTTAGGAAAGTGGGAGGAACAAATTATGCAAACAACTTTTAGAATTACGGATGAAGACGGTATCCATGCACGTCCTGCAACTGCGCTGGTAAATACAGCTAACAAATTCAGCGGTGCTGAATCTTTTGCCGAAGCTAACGGTAAAAAAGTAACTTTGAAATCCATTCTGGGTGTATTGTCTCTTGGTCTGGAACAAGGTGATACCATTAACATTATCTGCGAAGGCGCTGAAGCTGCCGAAGCATTGAAAGCTCTTGAAAATGTAATCGTTAACGAAGGGCTGGGCGAAGTTCATGCTTAAAATTTCCGGGATTGCCGCTTCGGCAGGCATCGCCATTGCCCGGGCGTTTATCTTGGAGCATCCGAATTACGCTGTAGAGAGACGCGCGGTTGGTGATGTTGAAGCTGAAATTGCAAGATTGGATGCGGCTTTAGCAGAATCTCAAACCGAATTGGAAGCGATTAAGGAAAAAACGCTTCAGGAGCTGGGGGAGAAAAAAGCAGAAATTTTTGCATCTCACCTATTGATCCTGAATGATCCTGAATTGATCGATCCAGTTAAAGCTAAAATCAAAGACGAGCAACTTAATGCTGACTATGCTTTGGATGAAGTAGCTACACAGTTTATTTCCATGTTTGAAAACATGAAAAGTGCCTATTTGCAAGAACGCGCATCGGACATGCGTGATGTAACCAAGCGGATCCTGAATCACCTGCTTGGTGTTCATTTTGTCAGTCCTGCAGAAATTGCCGAAGAAACGATTGTGCTTGCAGAAGATTTGACACCTTCCGACACAGCTCAGCTGAACCGTGAATTTGTTAAGGGCTTTGCAACGAACATCGGCGGACGTACTTCGCATTCGGCTATTATGGCTCGCTCACTTGAAATTCCTGCAGTTGTGGGAACGAAAAATATATTGTCTCAAGCTAAAAGCGGCGATTTGATTATCGTCGATGGTCTGGATGGTCACGTATTCGTGAACCCTTCCGAAGAGATCGTTGCGGAATACCGTGCTAAACAGGTGGCATATGACAAGCAACGCGAAGAGTGGCGTAAGCTGCGCGGCGAAGCTACGGTTTCTGTCGATGGTGTTCATGTCGAACTGGCTGCCAATATTGGTACGCCTAACGATGTAGCTGGTGTTCTGGATAACGGTGGTGAAGGCGTTGGCTTGTACCGTACGGAGTTCTTGTACATGGGACGCGATAAGCTTCCATCCGAAGAAGTACAGTATACGGCGTACAAAACCGTTCTGGAAAGAATGGAAGGTAAACCAGTTGTAGTCCGCACTTTGGACATCGGTGGCGACAAAGAACTTCCTTATCTGGACCTGCCGAAAGAAATGAATCCGTTCCTCGGATTCCGTGCTATTCGTCTGTGTTTGGATCGCCAGGATATTTTCCGCACTCAATTGCGTGCTTTGTTGCGGGCGAGTGTGCATGGTAACCTGCGCATCATGTTCCCGATGATTGCTACGCTGAACGAATTCCGTGAAGCTAAAGCTGTTTTGTTGGAGGAAAAGGAAAAGTTGGTAGCCGAGGGTGTATCCGTATCTGAAGAAATTCAGTTGGGCATCATGGTAGAAATTCCTTCTACGGCGGTATTGGCTGACCAATTCGCAAAAGAAGTAGATTTCTTCAGTATCGGCACAAACGATCTGATTCAATACACAATGGCAGCGGATCGCATGAACGAGCGGGTTTCATACCTGTATCAACCATACAATCCATCCATTCTGCGTCTGGTGAAAATGGTTATTGATGCCGCTCACCGTGAAGGACGTTGGGTTGGTATGTGTGGTGAAATGGCAGGAGACACAACAGCAATTCCGTTGCTGCTGGGTCTGGGACTTGATGAGTTCAGCATGAGCGCAACTTCCATTCTGCCAGCACGTAGTCAAATCTCCAAGTTGTCCCGTGCGGACATGGAGAAACTGGCTACAAAAGCTCTGGACATGCAAACAGCCGAGCAGGTTGTTGAATTGGTACAAAGCATCGAAGGATAAGGAAGAGTATCACATTTTCAAAGGTTATATCTTTTTCCAACAAAAAATTGCTGTGTACATACAGCAGCCGGTATCTAAACAGATACCGGCTTTTTTGTATGCTTTAAGTTTAATTTGTTTTTAACTGCATGAGCAATTCAATACAGGTTTACGGGCTGCGGTGGTTTCGTCCAGTCGTGTGACTGGAGTGGTATATGGTGCATTGAGCAACAGCTCTGGGTTCTCTTCCGCTTCCCGCGCAATATGAATCATAGTGTCGACAAAAGCATCAAGCGTCTCCTTGCTTTCCGTTTCCGTCGGTTCGATCATGATGCATTCCTCTACATTCAGCGGGAAATAAATCGTAGGCGGATGGTAGCCGAAATCAAGCAATCGTTTGGCTACATCAAGCGTGCGTACTCCAAATTTCTTCAAGCCACGCCCAGACATCACGAATTCGTGTTTGCAATGTCCAGGGTAGGGCAGGTCAAAATGCGGAGCGAGCCGATGCATCATGTAATTGGCATTGAGTACGGCGCATTCGGATACCCGCTTTAAGCCATCAGGACCGTAGCTGCGGATATAGGCATAGGCACGGACGAGAATGCCGAAGTTGCCGTAAAAGGCTTTGACCCGCCCAATGGAATCTCCTTGCTCCCGGTCCCAGCGGTACATACCCTGCGGATCACGTACGACAAGCGGCTTGGGCAAATAGGGAATGAGCCGCTGCTTTACGCCGACGGGCCCAGCGCCGGGGCCGCCGCCGCCGTGCGGGGTACTCATCGTTTTGTGCAAATTGAGATGCACTACATCGAAGCCCATATCCCCGGGACGGGTAATTCCCATGATGGCGTTGGAGTTCGCCCCGTCATAGTAGAGCAGACCACCCGCGTCATGCACGATGGCAGCAATGTCAGTGATTTGCTTCTCGAACAGGCCAAGCGTGTTCGGATTGGTCAGCATGAGCGCAGCGGTGTCGTTGCCTACGGCTTGACGCAGCGCATCCAGATCCACCAGCCCCTCAGGAGTGGAGGGGAGGGTGACTGTTTCGAAGCCCGCGACGGTTGCGCTGGCGGGATTCGTTCCGTGCGAGGAATCCGGCACGAGCACCTTGGTACGTCGCTCACCACGTGCTTCGTGGTACGAGCGGATCATCATCAGCCCGGTCCATTCCCCATGGGCGCCAGCAGCGGGCTGAAGAGTGACGGCATCCATGCCGGTTAACGCAGCCAGATCATTTTGGAGCGTATGCAGCAGCTCCATGGCACCCTGGATGCTGTCCTCAGGCTGATATGGATGAATTTTGGCGAAGCCTGTATAACGGGCGACGTCCTCATTCACCTTCGGATTGTATTTCATCGTACAGGAGCCGAGCGGATAAAATCCGTTGTCGACGCCAAAATTACGCCGGGACAGGGCGGTATAATGCCGAATAACGTCTACTTCGTATACCTCGGGTAATGCCGCAGGTTCGCTGCGCAGTGCATAATCCGGCAAAAGCTCTGCCACCGGGCGACGGGGAACGTCGCACTCGGGTAGGGAATAGGCGATGCGACCCGGACGGCTCAATTCAAAAATGAGCGCTTGATCGTGTTCCTTCAACAGCCCTTGTTTCTGATCCTGTCCGGTGTGTGTCATAGCAATCCCCCCAAGGTGTGTACAAATTGGTCGATCTCTTCTTTTGTTCTTTGCTCCGTCACGGCAATCAGCATGTGCCCAGTAAGTTCTTCATAGTCCCGGCCCAAATCGTAGCCAGCGATAAATCCCGCAGCTAGCAGCTCGTCCTGAAGTTTGCTCATATCCGTACCCTCAGGCAGTCTAAGGGCAAACTCGTTAAAGGTCGGTGCGTTAAACGAGGCAGTTACGCCCTTCAAGCTCAGCAATTGCTCTAAAGCATAATGGCTTTTATGCAAATTTAGCTCGGCTACTTCCCTGATACCCTGTCTACCCATGACGGACAAGTATACAGATGCAGATAAAGCAAGCAACGCCTGGTTGGAGCATATGTTAGACGTGGCCTTTTCGCGGCGGATATGCTGTTCCCGCGCTTGCAAGGTCAGCACGAAGCCGCGTTTACCGTTACGGTCTGTGGTCTGACCGACAATACGGCCGGGGATACGGCGCATATGTGCCTGAGAAACGGCAAAGTAACCGCAGGTCGGACCACCGAGAGAAGAGGAGATGCCAAGCGGCTGCGCGTCTCCTACGACAATATCCGCGCCCTGTTTGCCGGGTGTCTCCAGCAAGCCAAGTGCCAGCGGGTTGGCACTGACGACCAAAAGCCCTTTGTGCGCATGGATCAGGTCAGCCATCGGCTTCAGATTTTCCACGGCTCCGAAAAAGTTGGGACTTTGGACCAAAACAGCCGCCGTCTGTTCCGATACGGCAGCCGCTAACGCATGGACATCCGTTACGCCGTCCGAACATCCGATCTCCACGATGTCCAAATCCAATCCGCGTGCATAGGCTGCCAATACCTGACGTGCCTCCGGATGGACGGACCTTGATACGATAAGCTGTTTACGGCGGGTGGCTGCGGCGGCCAGTGAGCCCGCTTCCGCCAGTGCAGTCGCTCCGTCGTACATGCTGGCATTAGCTACAGCCATGCCCGTCAATTCGCAGATATACGACTGAAATTCAAATATGGCTTGCAGCTCGCCTTGACTTACTTCCGGCTGATAAGGGGTGTAGGCTGTGTAAAATTCCGAACGTGAAGTGATGTGCTGGATGACGGATGGAATATGATGATCATAAATTCCTGCACCAAGAAAGCTGGCATGTGTATCTGTATTGGCGTTGCGTCCGGCCAGCTTAGCCAAGTGGCGGGTTAAGGCTCTCTCGTCAAGTCGGGAAGAAAGAGGGAGTTCCCCTTGATATCGAATAGCCTCTGGAATATCACTGAATAAATCATCAATGGATGATACGCCCACCACACGCAGCATTTCGGTTTGATCCTGTTCGGTCATGGGGAGATAGCGATGCTGCTTCATAGGTTCTGGCTCCTTTCGAAAAGCAAAATTTAAAATCGTAAATTAGCTAATAAATAATCGTGAAATGGAAAATCCAGAAGTTCATATCTGACATGTTCGCTCTATAGAAATGAAGAGAGTTTAAGATTAGCGTGGGCGTTTATAAAAGGGTGCTGCCACCACCTCGGCACGCAGGCGTTTACCACGAATCTCAACCTCCAGCGGTGTGGATAGGGCGCTAAAACGACTGTCCACCAGAGCCAGACCCAGATTACGCTTCAAGGTGGGCGATTGGGTTCCCGTTGTGACCTCACCGATGTGTTGTCCTTCTGCGAATACCGGATAATGGGCGCGTGGGATACCGCGATCAATCATTTCCAGCCCGATCAACTTGCGAGGAATCCCTTGTTCTTTCTGGCGTTGCAGCGCTTCTCTGCCGATAAAATCTCCTTTATTTAGCTTGACGAAGAAACCTAGACCAGCTTCGAGTGGTGTAATCGTGGCAGATAACTCCTGTCCGTACAGCGGCAACCGCGCCTCAAAGCGCAGTGTATCCCGAGCACCAAGTCCAGCGGGAATCAGCCCATACGACTCACCGGAACGAAGCAAACCATCCCATACGGCTGGTGCTTCCGCAGCAGGTACATAAAATTCAAAACCGTCTTCGCCCGTATATCCGGTTCGTGAGACAAGCGCTTTTGCTCCGAACAATTGCACGTTCTCATGGAATCGGAAAGATGCCAGATTCGTAATATCCGTATCTGCCACGGCTGCGACAATACGTGCTGCTTCCGGTCCTTGCAACGCCAGCAATGCTATCGCATCAGACACATTCTCCATGTGAACGGATGCGGGTACATGACGAAGTAGCCAATCCCAATCCTTATCGATGTTGGAGGCGTTCACAACGAGCATGTAGCGCTCCGGGCCTTTGCAGTAAACAAGTAAGTCGTCTACTACACCTCCATCGGGGTAACACAGGAGCGAATATTGTGCCTGACCCGGTTCCAACTGGCTGACATCATTCGTGGTTACCCTTTGCAGAAAAGCTTCGGCCTCCTTGCCTTCAACCAAAAACTCGCCCATATGCGATACATCGAATAAACCCGCACGTTGCCGGACGGCCTCATGCTCCTTTTGAATCCCGCTAAACTGAACGGGGAGCTCCCAGCCGCCAAAGTCAATACAACGAACCCCAGGCCGCGTCCCGTAGGACGAATATAGTGGCGTTTTTCGCAAATTAGTCATTTTTCCACTCCTATCCGGTGTGATCGGCTAAACAAAAAAGACAGGCCGAAAAAAACGTATAGACGGCAGTCCATACTCTTTTTTCAGCTCTGTCCTTGATACCTGAAAGTTACCCCGGTGTGTACCAGGTTTCCCCTTGGGTGATCCGCTCCATAGCGAATGCTCTCCAGAGATGCGTCCGGCAGAGGTCCTTTTGCCTGAGAGATTCACCTGCAGTGCAGGTTTACTCCTTCGGCGCTACCTTTGGGATCAACGGTATGTTACCTGGTTTTGCAGATAACAACTTGATCCGATTCGCGTCCACCTATGTCTCACAATCGGCAACAGCTATGCGAATCTTTTTGGTAGTCTCTCCCTCCGCGTTCATCCGCGTATGTAGTTGTCGGGGTGTTTCCAAAAGCATTTGCTATAACCCATTAATACGCAAATTCATTCAAAATGTCAATAAAAATGTCATCAAAAACAATCGAAAAAACATTTAATATATAAATAAGGATATGTAAGCGTTTATTATAAGCTATCATATTTTTATATCGTACGCTTCATAAGGTGTTATGAAGTATTTTTGTTAGTATTATTGACATGGATGTTCTTGTTGTCATAATCTTAACCTGTCTAATACAGGTGAGCAAAAGCGATTTTATTCATATGAAAGTGAGGCGGAACAGGATGAGTGAAGTGAAACAGCAACTTTGGTATACGGACGAACATGAGTGGGTTCAGCGCACAGAGGATGGAACGGTGCGAATCGGTATTACAGACTTTGCACAGCATCAACTGGGTGATATTGTTTTTGTGGAATTACCTGGGGCGGGAGCAACGATTGAGCAGGGGGCGGAGATTGGTACGATTGAATCGGTGAAGACAGTATCCGACCTTTTCGCTCCGGTGACGGGAACCGTATTGAAAGTGAATGAAGCACTGGAAAGTACGCCTGAACTTGTGAATGAATCTCCCTATGAAAAAGGTTGGATGGTCGAAGTGGAGATCGGTAAAGATGTGGAGGAAGCATTGGGCAAGCTACTGTCTGCGGATCAGTACGAGCAGTTGATTTCCGATGAGCAATAATGGAGCAATGTAGTATGAAATAAGAGTGTCGTTTGTCCGCTCGATTTTTGTATAAAATAGTCGCTATGATATGTCATTGCGGCTATTTTTTTTTTGTCTTTTTGCAAGCGTAATTACGTGTTTTACTCTGGTTTAGAGGATTATCCCCGTATAAGAATTGTACAGATTACAGCATGCTTTTTCGACTAATTTCTATCGTTATAGGCCATATTAAGAGGAATTATGCAGGTACAATATCTTCCCGGTTATTTTAAATTTAAATGTTGTCATCAACGTTCATGACGAAAGTACGTTTTCATTTCGTTGATGAAGATAGCGTTTTCACTTAGTATGAATTTTAAGAAAAGGTAGTGATGCTATTTACCTACAAGGAGGAAATGAATATGAGCAAAGTGGACGCAAAGTCCAATTCAAACGGAGGCGCTCGCGTCGTTGTACAGCGTTTTGGCCGTTTTCTTAGCGGTATGGTTATGCCCAATATGGGGGCCTTTATCGCGTGGGGGTTGATCACGGCACTCTTTATTCCAACTGGATGGTTCCCGAACGAGGGTTTTGCACAACTGGTTGATCCGATGAAAAATTATTTGCTGCCGCTGCTGATTGGTTACACAGGTGGCACGATGATTCACGGACAGCGCGGAGGTGTGATCGGGGGCATTATGACGATGGGTGTCATTGTCGGGGCGGACATCCCGATGTTCCTGGGCGCGATGGTAGCTGGTCCGCTGGCTGCATGGATATTGAAGAAGTTCGACAAGGCTATTGAAGGCAAAGTCAGATCAGGTTTTGAAATGCTGGTCAATAATTTCTCGGCCGGGATTATCGGTGCCATTCTAGCACTGCTTGCCCATGTGGCGATCGGCCCGTTTGTACAAATTATCAGTCAAGTGTTGTCGGCAGGGGTACAGTTTCTCGTGAACGCAGGGTTGCTGCCGCTCGTAAACCTCATTATTGAGCCCGGTAAAGTATTATTTCTAAACAACGCATTGAACCACGGAGTATTGAGTCCGATTGCGCTGGAGGAAGCTGCAAGAACAGGCAAATCCGTTTTGTTCATGCTTGAATCCAACCCTGGGCCGGGGCTCGGTATTTTGCTGGCATACTGCCTGTTTGGCAAAGGCTCTGCGAAGTCGTCGGCTCCTGGCGCAGTAATCATTCACTTTTTCGGCGGGATTCATGAAATTTATTTCCCTTACATTTTGATGAAGCCGATTCTGATTCTCGCTGCTGTAGCAGGGGGTGTTGTGGGAACTTTCTGTTTCATGTTAACAGGTGCCGGACTGGTTGCTGCTCCTTCACCGGGCAGTATCATCGCTTATTTCCTGATGACGCCAAAAGGCGGATATTTGCCAATGCTGAGCGGTGTGATCGCTGCTGCGGTCGTATCCTTTGCTGTGGCTGCAGTATTACTCAAGACAGGTAAGCAAAAAGAAGAGGGGCTGGAGGAAGCCGCATCCCGCCTGAAAGATATGAAAAGTCAAAGCAAGAGTGCAAGTGCTAACGCCACTGTAACAGAAGATAACCGCGAATCTGATCGTGCTGCCGAAATTGCCGCAGATCGAACGCTCAAGGATAAATCCGAAGTAAACAAGATCGTCTTTTCCTGTGATGCAGGTATGGGTTCAAGCGCTATGGGCGCCTCGATTTTACGAAAAAAAATGAAGCAGGCGGGTGTGGACGTTACGGTAACGAACACAGCAATCAGTGAAATTCCACAGGATGCGGATATTGTTATTACGCAAAAAACGTTGACAGACCGGGCTAAAACGGTAGCCCCGAATGCTGAACACATTTCCATTGACAATTTTCTGAAGAGTCCTGAATACGAAGCGCTGGTTGAACGTCTGAAATCCGATTCTTAATCCCCGTAGTAGTCAGGACGCCTGTGTGCAGTTTGTGTTTCCTGCTGAAGGGATGAGCTTGGGAAGGAACGGTATGCGCTTATGAATATTACGAAACGACAACGTGACATCGTGGAATATCTTCTGGAGCAGTCCAAAGAGGTTACAGCCGGGGAAATTGCCACGAAGATCAATGTCAGCACAAGGACAGTCCACCGGGAACTCACCGCAGTCGAGTATTGGCTGGCGGCTCATGAAGTAAAGCTGGAGAAAAAGTCAGGGATCGGTATCTATGTGGATGCTGACCCGGCTCAGCTTGTATATCTGCGGAAGCAATTGATGCATACAAAGTCGGACGAATATTCGGCTGAGGAGAGAAAGATCGTGGTTCTCTGCATGCTTCTGGATACACAGGAGCCGATCAAGCTACAGGCGTTGGCTTCAGATTTGAAAGTCACGGTAACTACGGTCAGTCATGATCTGGACGAATTGGAAGGTTGGATCGGTGAACGGGGACTCGTGCTTGTGCGCAGACGGGGGTACGGCGTCGAGATTACAGGGCGGGAGATAGACAAGAGACGAGCGATATCCGAGCTGGCTCTCGAATATTTGGATGAATCAGATCTGTTCTCCAGCCGGGAAGAGCTTCGTCCTGTGACCCGTGTCGCCGACAAGTTGCTGGAGATGATTGGCAGAGAGAACCTGCTGACCGTGGAAAAAGCCCTCTGGCAGCCCCATGAGAAATGGCTGGAAAACATGGTGGAAAGCAAATATATGGAGCTGCTGATTCAAATTTGCGTTTCGCTGGCACGTCTGCGACTCGGGTACGTTGTGGATCATCTTCTCTCGTATTTAAAAACAGATTCGGATGAGAATATCATGCTGCGCACAGCTATGGTGGATCGCATATGCACGGAGTTGTCAGAGGCGCTGAATATTGAATTTCCAGAGCCGGAACGATCTTATTTCAGACTGTTATTTCGTGATGCCGAGGATCACTCCACCCGGCTGCTGCCGTTGGATGATCTCGTACTGTTGGAGTCGGTTTGCGAGTTGATTCGTCGTGTGGGGGAAGAGACAGGCACGCCATTGGAAGAGGACCGTGTTCTGCGTGAAGGACTGATTGCCCATATGGCTCCGGTACTCAAACGTTTGAAGGAAGGCAGGTCGATCCGTAACCCGCTCCTTCAGCAAATCCGCAAGGATTACAGCAGCTTGTTCGACTCGGTGAAAAAGGCTGCGGCAGACATGACAGAAATGAAAGTGCCTGATGAAGAGATCGGATTTCTTGTCATGCATTTCGGCGCTTCGCTGGAGCGGCTGCGACAATTGCGGCGGGAGGTGCGAGCCATCGTAGTCTGCACGAGCGGCATTGGATCATCCAGACTTCTAGCAACAAGGCTCGCCAAAGAGCTGCCACAGATCAAAATTGTGGATAGGGCCTCATGGTACGAGGCGGCGCGGATTCCCAAGGAGGATTATGATCTGATCATTTCGACAGTGGAACTGCCGCTTGAACCGGATCGGTATCTCAAGATCAGCCCGCTGCTGACGCAGGAGGAGAGTGAACGCCTGCGCCATTTCATTCAGCATATTACACTCAATCATCCTAATGATCATCAGCAGGAACAGACCGTTCAGCCCGGCCAGGGCATGGAGTGGCTTACCGGGTTGCGGAAAAGTCTCGAGGAAATTGTACACATTGTACAGCAATTTCAAGTATATCCGCTGGAAAATCAGGGGATGGATATGCGGGCTACCGTAGAGGCTATATGCATGTTGGAGGCGGGGCGTGGGAATGTCACAGAGCCTTCTGCTGTTGCTGCACAACTCATGGAAAGAGAGCGTCAAGGTAGTCAGGTGATCTCTGATACCTCCATTGCTTTAGTTCATACGCGCAGCCACTATATTCGCGGACCTTCGCTTACCTTGTATAGGCTGGCAGAGCCGTTGCTGGCGAATGCAGACGAACAGGTAGAATGCGTGCTGCTGATGTTGGGACCTCGTGAGCTGCCGAGAGAAAGCTTGGAGGTATTGAGCGAGATTAGTGCATTACTCTTGCAGGAAGACATGGTTACGCTACTGGAACACGGTAGCAGGGATCATATTGTCAACTATATATCGAGTGAGCTGGCTGAATTTTTCCACAGTAAATTAGGGACAGGGAGGAACCTACCGTGAGTATTATGACGATAGACAAAGTAAAAATGAACGCAACCGCTAAAGACAAATATGAGGCGATTCGTATGGCTGGACAAATCCTGCTGGATGCAGGACATATTTCAAGTGAGTACATTGACAAGATGCTGGAACGCGAGGAGATCGTGTCCACCTATATCGGGAACGGGCTGGCTATTCCACATGGCACCAAGGAATCCAAGATGCTTATTCAATCCACAGGCATCTCCATCGTTCAGTTTCCGCAAGGCATAGATTTTGGGGAAGAAAAAGCATACATGGTAATCGGCATTGCAGCACAAGGCGGCGATCATATGGAGATTTTGACGAGTATCGCTGTGGTGTGTGCGGAGGAAGAAAATATGGATAAACTTCGCAACGCGGTGACCCCACAGGAAATTATAGATCTGTTCGAAAGTGAGCTGGAGCTATGAGAGCCGTCCACTTTGGAGCAGGAAATATCGGTCGCGGCTTTATCGGATTGATTCTGTCGCGTGCAGGCTATGAGGTTGTCTTTTCAGATGTCAACGACACCCTTGTATCCGAGTTACGTCGTCGTAAACAATACACCGTTGAGTTAGCCAATGATACAAAGGATACGGAGCTGGTCACGAATGTAACGGCGATTGACGGCAAGGATGCAGCGGCTGTAGCCGATGCGGTAGACCACGCTGATCTGGTAACGACCGCAGTAGGGGTCAGCATCCTCAAGCACATAGCAGCAGGCATTGCGGAGGGAATCAAGCGGCGGGTAGAGCGAGGAGCAAGGCCGCTGCATGTGATTGCCTGTGAAAATGCAATCGGAGGCAGCGCCCAACTGAAAGAGCATGTTTTTGCCCTATTGGATGAGGCGACCCGTGCCAAGGCCGAGGTTTCGGTGTATTTTCCAAATGCTGCTGTAGACCGGATTGTGCCGATCCAGCACCACGAGGACCCGTTGCATGTGCAGGTAGAGCCTTTTTACGAGTGGGTTGTGGATCGTTCGCAAATGGCACCTGAGCATGAAGAAATCGAAGGTATCCTGTACGTGCAGGATCTAGAGCCTTACATTGAACGAAAGCTGTTCACGGTGAATACGGGGCATTGCGTGGCGGCCTATCTTGGTTATACCGCAGGTTATGCTACGATTCAGGAGGCCATGAAGGATAACAAGGTGGTGGATTCGATACAAGGGGCACTGGAGGAAACAGGAGCGGTGCTTGTGAAGCGCTTCGGTTTGGATCAAGGGGAGCATAAGAAGTACATCTCTAAAATTTTGGATCGCTTCCGTAATCCTAATCTGACAGACGAGGTTACCCGGGTCGGACGTTCACCGTTGCGCAAGCTGTCTCCCAATGACCGTCTTGTACGTCCCGCGCTGCAAGCGCAGGAGTATGGCATCCCGACGGATCATCTGGCGTTAGGAATGGCAGCTGCCTGTAAATTTGATATTACGGAAGACCCCGAGGCAGTCGAGCTTCAGCAGGTGATCCGCAGCGAAGGACTGGGTGTGGCGCTGACGCGTTATACATCCATACCCGCAGATCACCCGTTGCATCGGCAGGTATTGGAGCAATATGATATTATAAGTTCATAAAACAACGAAATGTCGCGCACTATTTTCGATAATCCTCTTGAAGACAAAATCTCTACATCAACACTAAAGTGTTCTGTAGAGATGTGCTTCAAGAGGATTTTTATATGCGTGATTTACATCACATAACAACCTGCCTAAATTGTTTATATTGATAATGATTATCATTATCTATAATACGGAATCATTATTATATCTATTTAGGAGAGGATTACAGTGAAACTGATCTATATTACCTTAGGGTTTCTATTTTTGGCGCTTGGAGTGATTGGCGTAGTGATACCATTGCTGCCCACTACACCGTTTCTGCTGCTGGCGACCTTTTTCTTTATGCGGGGATCCGAAAGGATTCACCAGTGGTTTTCGAATACCTCTTTGTACCATAAGTATCTGGAGAGTTTTGTTCAAACAAGGTCGTTGAAGTTATCTACGAAAATCGCGACATTGGGCTTAGCGTCAGCTATGTTGATTACAGGTTTTATTTTCACTCCTAATGTATGGGGCAAAACGCTCATCGTCTTGGTCATCCTTTTTAAATATTATTACTTTATATTCCGAATCGGAACAGTGAGAGACGCTGCAGCGGAAATAACGCCTTCCTCTTCATCTGCCATTACACCGAAAAAAAGGTCTAAAATGGTCGACAACCGTCTGCTCGGTCTAGTAGAACATTCTCGAAAATATATCGTATTGGGTGTGCTTGTGCAGTGGATCGGTCTTTTAGGGAGTATAGCCGCTGTTTTGTCTATGGCCTTTGTTATGCAACAGGCATGGGAAGGACAAGTGACTCGCAAGCTGATTCTATCTATGACGGTTATTGTCATTGCTGCCATTGCAGTTCGTTGCCTGAGCAATTATGCATCCAGTATGCTGTCCTATCGGGCTTCGGTAAATGCTAAAAAAACGCTGCGTTCGCAAATTTACGGCAAGTTGCTGAAGATAGGGCCAGCATATACAGATCATACCTCCACCTCGGGGGTTATTCAGGTTGCTGTAGAAGGGGTGGAGCAGCTTGAAACCTATTTCGGCAGATACATGCCTCAGCTATTTTACAGTCTGCTTGCACCCCTAACGTTGTTCATCACCCTCTCTTTTGTCAGCTTCAAAGCGGCCATTATTCTATTGATCTGCGTTCCCTTAATTCCAGTGTCGATCATTGTCATTATGAGGATGGCTAAAAAGCTGTTTCGGAAATATTGGGGCAGTTACGTCAATCTGGGTCACAGCTTTTTGGAAAATGTACAAGGTCTGACTACGCTCAAAATGTACGGGACAGACCAGGATAAACATCAGGAAATGAACACGGCGGCTGAGGATTTTCGCAAAATGACGATGAAAGTGCTGACTATGCAGCTTAACTCCGTTGCCGTCATGGATCTTATCGCATTTGGTGGTGCCGCTGCGGGTGTGCTGGTCGCGGTAAGCGAATATTCTTCGGGCCATATTGGCTTGGCAGGAGCGATCATCATTGTTTTGCTGTCGGCAGAGTTTTTCATTCCGCTGCGTCTGTTGGGTTCTTACTTTCATATCGCCATGAACGGAATGGCAGCAAGCGACAAAATATTTCAAATGTTGAGTACAGAGGACCTTATACAAGGACAAGAAAGCATAGAAACCACAGATATTCGACTGGAACAGGTGAGTTTCGCCTACGACGAAAGGGATACCTTACGAAATATAACCATGGATATTCCCAAAGGCAGTTTTGTTTCAATTGTTGGAGAATCAGGCTCTGGTAAAAGTACGGTAGCCGGATTGATCGTTGGGCATCACGAGGGTTATCAAGGAAGCCTGACGATTGGAGGAACCGAGGTTACCGCCATTTCGGAAGAAAGCCGCATGCGTCACATGACCTGGATCGGTTTTAACAGCTACATTTTTAAAGGTACAGTGGAAGCAAATTTAAAAATGGGCAATGAGCACGCGGATGAGCAACAAATGCTCGAAGCTTTGCGACAAGTGAAGCTGTATGATTTCATTCTCTCAGAAGGAGGACTGGAAGCAGAACTGGAGGAGCAGGGAGCGAATCTGTCAGGAGGGCAGCGCCAACGGCTAGCACTGGCCAGAGCGTTGCTGCACGATAGTCGTGTGTACATTTTTGACGAGGCTACCTCTAACATAGACAGTGAGAGTGAGGAAGGCATTATGGAGGTTATACATGCGCTGGCAGGTCAAAAAACAGTGATTCTCATCTCTCACAGACTGGAAAACGTGGTCCAATCCGACCGTATTTATGTGCTGCAAAACGGTTTGGTGGCAGAATCCGGAACGCATCATGAGCTGTTGAGCCAGCAGGGACATTATGCGGAGATGTATCTCAGTCAACACCGAATAGAGCAGTTTGCAAAAGGGGGGGCTGTATATGCGTAGACACGGATTACGGATCATGGGCCAATTATTGGTATTAGCGGGACCTCTTTTACCTGTGCTGCTCATAACGATTGTTACAGGAGTGCTTGGTTTTGTATGTGCTATCGGCATTATAGTTTATGGAGCCCTTGCTCTGCTTACAGCAACAGGCATCACGACAGACTACACCATGTCGTTTTTGCTGACAGTGATCGTGGTGTGTGCCGTATTGCGCGGCGTATTCCGTTATGGCGAGCAAATGAGTGGTCATTACCTCGCTTTCAAGCTGCTGGCTGTGCTGCGTGACAAGGTGCTTCATGCCCTGCGCAGACTGGCTCCAGCCAAACTTGAAGGCAAGGACAAGGGGAATCTGATTTCGCTCATTACGAGTGATATTGAGCTGCTGGAAGTTTTTTATGCGCATACGATAGCGCCTGTTATGATCGGTATCATCACTTCAATGCTAATGGTGTTATTTATTGGTTTTTATGAGCCTCTGCTAGGCTGGCTCGCTGCGCTTGCTTACATAACTGTCGGTTTATTTATTCCCTTACTCACGTCGCGTATGGGCAAGCGTCAGGGGATGGAATACCGAAGCAGCTTTGGCAAGCTGAGCAGTTATTTTTTGGACAGCCTACGGGGTATGAAGGAAATTGTGCAATATGGGCAAGGAGAACAACGATTGAATGAGATTAACCGTCGCACGGATCAATTGGATGCCAAGCAGAAGGACTTGAAACATCATGAAGGCATCACAAGAGCAATCACAGATGCGGCTGTAGTCGGATTTTCATTCTTGATGCTGCTGGCTGGATTGTACGGTATGACTAAAGGTCAGGTCGACTTTACAGGTATGCTGATTTCTGTCATTGCTCTGTTTAGTTCATTTGGTCCGGTGGTCGCGCTGAGCAATTTGTCCAACAATTTGCTTCAAACGCTGGCGAGCGGGGAACGAGTGCTAAGTCTACTGGAGGAAACCCCGGAGATAGAGGAAAATATCGAAGGAATGAGCGTTGCCTTTACTGGAGCACGGGTAGACAAGGTGACTTTTGCATACGATGGTCAAACGGTGCTGAATGATGTAAGTCTCACGATACCGCATAAGCGGATTATAGGCATTCAGGGTAAAAGCGGCTCTGGCAAGTCTACGCTGCTGAAGTTGCTGATGCGATTCAGGGACCCGCAACAAGGTGGAATTTTGCTATCTGGACACGATTTAAAGGAAATTGGAACCCGACATTTGAGAGGCTTACAGAGCTACGTCGACCAGCATACGTTCCTGTTTGATGATTCAATTGCAGCTAATATCAAAATCGGAAAGCCTGATGCTACACATGAGCAGGTTGTGGAAGCAGCCCGCAAGGCATCAGTGCACGAATTTATTATGACATTGCCTCAAGGATATGAGAGCCGAGTCGGAGAATTGGGGGACAGGCTGTCTGGTGGAGAACGTCAGAGGTTGGGGCTGGCCAGAGCCTTTGTCCATGATGCGCCTCTCTTACTGCTCGACGAACCAACCAGCAATTTGGATAGCCTGAACGAAGCGATTATTTTAAAATCGTTAAAGGAACAGCAGCAAGATAAAACGATTATTCTTGTTTCGCATCGAAGCTCTACCATGCGGATTGCTGACGATATTTTTCAAATGGATAACCGTCGACTGTCCTGACTTTTCTAACGTACTTTTTTAGCGTACTTTTTTGCGTATAGGTGATGAAATCCAGGAAATTATTGTTATACCTTGAGGGCAAAAGCTGTAGCCTGTTCATGGTTTTGTCATAAAATGGAGTGTGCGTTGAAATGGAAGCGTCATCCTTATTTAAATCATCCAGCTTTTCAAGCTTGTCTTATTTTGATAGCCTATTAGGTGAGGATTTTGCAAAAATCCACAAAGCGACGTGTAATCTGCAATATATAGATTAAGATGGTTTTATTCCTCTATATATTGTATCTTGGAGCGACTGGAATCGAATTTTGCAAAATCCTGAGGTATATTGACAAGTCATAAACATCATAAATGATGGATGAACAGAGGCTGTAAGCCGATGTACAGAAATGGGTGGTGAACAGGAATGTCTGATTTCAATCAGCTCAAGGAGCTTGAGCACACAACATATCCCATATATGAAGGTTATGATTTGGGTCTTACTTATACGCCTGAGGGCAGCAAGTTTAAGGTATGGGCACCGACTGCGCAGCAGGTCCATATAGCGTTGTATAACGACGCGGGGGTGTACGATCAGGAAGGGATCGTTCAGGAGCACGGCGGTGGTCAGGAATTTCTCATGAGCCGTGATGATCAAGGTGTATGGTCTGTAGAGTTGGAAGGCGACTGGAACAGATATTATTACATGTACAGGCTGGAGTGGGCGGACAACACCATTCATTATGCTGCCGATCCATATGCCACAGCGGTATCAGCCAACGGGCAGCGTACGGCTATCATTGATTTGGCTCAAACCAACCCGGACGGATGGGAATTGGATGCGGGACCTACACTTGAGCGGGCGACGGATGCCATTATATATGAGCTTCATGTGCGTGATTTTTCGATGGATCCCCATTTTAATACGGGTGAAAAAGACTTATCTGCCGCTCAGGGGCGGTTTGCAGCCTTTACGTATACGGGATTGAAGGATACCCTGGGTAACAGCATCGGGCTGGATCATTTGCTGGAGCTCGGCATTACACATGTTCATTTGCTTCCAGTGGCTGACTTTCATACGGTGAATGACTTTGCGGAATTCGAAACTGGATATAACTGGGGATATGATCCCCAGCATTATAATGTGCCGGAGGGGTCTTATTCTTCCAATCCGGCTGACCCGGAGACGCGTATACGAGAGCTGAAACTACTGGTACAGACTTTGCATACTGCCGGCATCGGTGTCATTATGGACGTCGTATACAACCATACTTTTTCGGTGGAACAGGGGCCCTTTGAGCCTGTTGTACCTGGATATTATTACCGCACGGATGAGCAAGGGCAGCTCACCAACGGATCAGGTGTAGGTAATGAGGTGGCAACCGAACGTCCGATGGTGCGCAAGTATATCAAGGATTCACTACGCTATTGGGCAGAGGAATATCATATAGACGGCTTTCGATTTGATCTGATGGGGCTGATTGATACACCGACCGTAGAGCAGCTTACCCAGGAGCTTCGCTCTGAAGTGCGTCCCGATCTGCTGATCTATGGTGAGCCTTGGACGGGAGGAGAATCTCCGCAACCCTTGCTTACGCTAAAAGGAACGCAACGTGACAAAGGCTTTGCCGTTTTTAATGACAACTACCGTTCTGCTATTAAGGGGGATAGCGACGGTACTGGGAGCGGGTTTGCCACGGGGGCAGAACATCAGGAGGAACAGGTGCTCAAAGGTGCTTTTGGGGCTATTCATGATTTCACAGCTCAGCCATCGGAGACCGTCAATTATGTAACTGCCCACGATAATCTCAATCTGTGGGATAAAATTTTGACGGTAAGACATTTGCGGGAGCACTGTCGTTTTCCACAATGGGAGCAGGGGAAGCCACAGGATGGGAGGACACCTGAACAAGCTGTTGCCGAAGCAGACCCGTATTGGGAACTGGATGAAGATAACTTGCTAGAGAACGAAACCGTACGCAAGTCCCTGTTGGCTAACGGTATGGTGCTCACATCGCAAGGCATCCCTTTTATTCATGCAGGGGATGAACTGCTGCGCTCCAAATATGGAGACCATAATAGCTACCGAAGCTCAGATGTGGTGAATGCCATCCATTGGGATAACAAGGCGAGGTTTCGCCCAGTGTTTGATTACTACCAAGGCTTAATTGCTTTGCGGCGCAACCACCCGGCATTCCGAATGGACCATCGTGAGCTGGTGGAGCAGCATATGGAAGTGCTGCAAAGCAGTGGGCATGTGGTCGCTTTTGCTTTGAGGCACCACGCTAACGGCGATGCCTGGAATCATATTGTGGTGATTTATAACGGCTCGGATGTAGAGCAAACGATATTATTGCCTGCGGAATCGGATCGTTGGCATGTGGTCGTGGACGCACACGGGGCTGGTAATGAGACACGGTATGAAGTCGTAGGCCATCGTGTAACCGTATCACGCTGGTCGATGATGGTGTTATATGATCAGGAAGAACCTGCGCGAGTCTCTTTTGTGACTGAACAAGATCAGGCTAATCGTCAGGCGGAGAACGAATTGGAAGACTCGGATGAGGGAACAGATCAAGAAATTGCAGGTACAGCCATGGCGTTGACAGATGTCCAGCTTGGAAAAGGAAAAGATAGTGAAGTCGCTCCATTTCGCACGATTGAGCTGATCTACGAGCGTGCAGATCGGCAATACACTGGCTGGAACGTATGGGTATGGGGAACTGGGCACCGCGACGGACATGTCGAATTTCGTGATTTGGATGACGGTCGTGCAATAGCGCGTATTCAGGTGGCTCCTGATATACAGCGAATTGGCTACATTGTCCGGCTTAATCACTGGGATGCCAAGGATGTTGAGGCAGATCGCTATATTGATATAGACCTGAACCAGTCTGTGATGCAGGTATTGATTCATAGTGGCAGAGAAGAATATTTGCTACTGGTAAATGATAATCGGGCCGGATAGACTTGTATGCTTGGTCGCTATATATACGAAAGTAGCATTTTTCGATTATTTCGAGAAATGCTATTTTTTTATGTAAATGTGTGTCAGTTTCAGAAAAAAGGGGTAAAATAGAATTATAGACTTGTTTAGTTTTGCCAGCTTGCTGGCTTATATCCTGTAGTACGACTGGTAAACAGGCAAGATTCTTGGAGGAAAATCATTTGTAAGGTAACCTGAAGGAGGTTGTATATCATGAGTTCTAATGGAGGAAGTATTCAACTGACCGCCCAGCCGAGAACAGAGAAGAAGGGTTCGGCTATTCGTGAATTGAGGTTAAAAGGACGGATTCCAGCTGTGGTTTACGGCTCTGAGCTTGAAGGAACCCCTGTACATGTCGATGCCAAGGAATTTAATAAAGTAGTCAAAACCGGACGTTCAGAGGTGTTTAACCTCACTGTAGAGGGTGGAGAAACCATTCCGGTTATTATTAAAGATTATCAACAGCGTGACAACCAATGGCTGCATGCCGATTTTTTGAAAATTGCCAAAAACAAACCGCTTCGCGTGCGTGTTTCTATTGATTATCAGGGTACACCTGTAGGTACAAAAACAGGCGGTATTCTGCAAGTTCAGGAAACGGAAGTTGAAGTCGAAGGTCTTCCTGCTGATTTACCATCTACCATTGAGGTGGATGTATCCGCACTGGATGTTGGCGACAAGCTGAGCGCTAGCGACTTGAAGCTCCCTAAAGGAGTAACACTGCACGTCCCTGAAGAAGAACTGCTTGCTTCTATTATCGTTCCGCGTGCAGTTGAAGTAGAAAATGCTGCTGTGGAAGGTGATGCAGCGGCAACTGAAGGCACTGAAGAGGCTTCCGAAAACAAGGAATCCTAATGTTTTCAGTTGGTTTATGAATCTTTTTCAATTGCAGAAGATCATCAAAAAGGTATTCAAAATCGCTCCCTGCTAGGGGGCGATTTTTTGCATTCATTTATTTACACTTACATACTCTTTCTCTTTAAAAAGTTGTCCTGTTGTGATTTGGTGTTTAAAAGGGAATGTGGTGTTTGTACGATTTTCATTCAATACGCGTTCTGATATGACGATATATATAGTATGGTATTTACATTTTTATTTTATAAATACCTAATATATATCTAAGGAGCGCGTACACAATCATGGACAGAACGAATGAATTGTTGTGGCAAAGAAACAAATTGGTGATCATTATTTTTTGGATTATGACCTTGAGCAGCACCATCCCGGCATTATCTAATCCATCGGTGTGGGTGTCTAGTGGTGTAGGATTTGTAGTCGCCGCAGTTTTGACGATTCTGAATATGAAAAAGAAAGGAATCCGCCTTATTCCTTGGATTATTACGTTATATAGCGTATTAATATGTATATTTGTGAACTTATCTAGCGTGGAGGCAGTGACTACGATCTTTATTTGCTCATTGTTGTTGCTCTACCCATCTTACCGATACTTTTTGATAGCAATGGTCTTAAATCTGTGTAATATTTTTATACAAATTACCATCGGTACGCCAGCAACTCCCCCGGCTACCGGTCCTTTGCGTTATGTGCACGAGTTTATTATTGTTTTACTGATTGGTTTGCTATTGTTAGTGGTATCGGTGTTAAATCAAAAGCAGTTTAAGAAAACGGAAGAGCAAAATAAAGATATGGATGCCACAAGGCAACGTATTGAATTTTTGTTTGAACAAGTGAGACAGGCTGTAGCTGGATTGCATAGCTTCACAGAACGATTCAGGAATCAAGTGGATGCTACGGGCAGCGTGACGAATGAAGTCGCCATCGGGTTTCAGGAGGTTGCCAAAGGGGTAGAAATGCAAGCTTCGAATATCACTGAGGTAACGGATAACTTGGCTCAGTCTGACCAGCACGTGCGCGAGGTTGCCGATCATTCCCGAGAATTGAAGCAGCTCTCCGAAGATACGAAAAGTGCCGGGAGCAGAGGGAGCAATCAACTGCTTGCATTAACGTCTCAAATTAAGGATTTGGGTCTGGTTATGAGTCGTACCAAAGAAGAGTTGGACGAGTTTAAAACACAAAGTGATAATATGTCTGCCATGCTCAAAGATATTACTCAAATCTCGAAACAAACTAATTTGCTGTCCTTGAATGCATCCATTGAGGCCGCCAGAGCGGGAGAGCATGGAAAAGGATTTGCCATCGTGGCTGGCGAAGTGCGTAATTTGGCTGAAATGGTAGGGAATACCTCGGTGGCAATGGAAGGTATTTTGACCCAACTGAGAACTCAGATGGATTCTGTCGTAAGCCAATTTGACATGGGACAGCAAAGACTACAGCAGAGTATGGAATCGGCCCATTCGACCGAAATTGTACTGGAGGATATCCTGCAAAATGCCAATAAAGTGCTGCTGCAGGCCGTGGAGGTGGAAGCCAGTACGAATAGTATGCAGCAATTCTCATCTCAGGTCGTTCAAGAGATGGAGGAGTTTTCAAGCGTTACAGAACAAGCGAGTGCAGCGTCAGAGCAAATTTTGGCTGGAGTAGAGGAGCAACGAAATATAACCTCCAATATGGTGACCGGGTTTAATGAGCTGGAGACGTTGATTATCCAGTTAAAAGAACTGGTACATGATCAGAAGGAGGACAACATTCCTACCGAAATCAGCAAAAGCAAATAACTGAAATGCTTCATTAGCGGACTAGAGATCCGGGGATTATCGCTATCAAGCGGTACTCTCCGGTTTTTTACTGCGTTTGAAGAAGGGAGATGAAGAGGGGATTTCTAGAAGCTATAATTAGATGGAAGTTGATGGTATAATTTGTGGCAGTTTAAATGCTTTGTGACTAAGGGGGATGACCATGATCATAGGAAAGCAAGCACCCAAATTAAAAGCTGGAGACGAGATACGCATTCTTTCGCCGTCCAGAAGCTTGTCTATCGTTTCTGAGGAAAATCGTTTGATTGCCAAACAAAGACTGGAAGAGATTGGGTTTAAAGTGAGCTTTTCGCAACATGTGCTGGAAAGTGATGATTTTACATCTTCCTCGATAGAGTTCAGAGTCGCAGACTTGCACGAAGCTTTTGTCGATCCAAAGGTAAAGGGCATTCTGACTTCAATTGGGGGCTATAATGCCAATCAGCTCCTTGCCCATCTTGACTATGAACTGATTGGAGCTCATCCTAAACGATTATGTGGTTATTCGGATATAACAGCGTTAAGCCACGCGATTTATGCCAAAACGGGACTTATTACGTATGCAGGACCTCATTTTTTGACGTTTGCCATGTTGCGAGGAAATGATTATACGACGGCGTATTTTCAAAGGTTGATGTTGGAAGAAGGCAGCATTCAAATCGAGTCTTCGTCGGAGTGGAGTGACGATACCTGGTATCTAGATCAGGATCAAAGAAGCTTTCACCGCAATGCGGGTCCGTATGCGATTCATGAAGGGGAAGCAGCGGGTACGATTGTGGGCGGAAACTTGTGTACCCTAAATTTGTTGCAGGGAACTCCGTATATGCCGAGTCTGGAAGGAAGCATTCTATTTGTTGAGGATGATTATGAAAGCTCTCCTGCAACATTTGATCGGGATTTGCAATCACTGTTGCACCAGCCTGGATTTGATCAAGTTAAGGGGATCATCATAGGACGATTTCAGCAGGCGTCGCATATGACAGAAGCATTGCTGCGGCAAATCATTAGCTCGAAAAGGGAATTGACCTCCATCCCAGTGATTGCAGATGCTGATTTTGGTCATACCACGCCGCAGTTTACATATCCAATTGGCGGGAAGGCTAGCATCCGTGCCCGTGATGGCAGGGTGAGTATTGAAATATGTGAATAATTAACATAACCTATGTAGGCATATCCGTTTTTATTTGGGAGGAACGCAGGTGAACGCCTTGTTGGAAATGCTGATGCAGCTATTTGAGCGCGCAGCGTTGTTACTGATTTGTTTATTTTTTATTACACGTATTCCACGTTTTAAGGAAACCTTGCAAAAGAACAGCCATTCTCCGGCAGAGCTGGCTATACTAACATTGATTTTTTGCATGTTTGCACTGTTCGGTACGTACACCGGAATTGAAGTCGAAGGTTCGCTTGTTAACGTTCGAATCATTGCAATTATGGCGGGCGGTATTTTGTTTGGACCATGGGTTGGGATCGTTACAGGTATTGTATCGGGTATCCATCGTTATCTAATTGATATCGGGGGAGTGACCTCGATTCCGTGTCTCATTACGAGTATCCTGGCGGGTGTGGTGTCAGGATACATCGGCCGCCGGGTTAATCGATCCAAGAGATGGCTGGTCGGTATCGCCGCAGGTATGGTCTGCGAAGCGTTGACGATGCTGCTCATTCTGGTGATGGCACAACCCTATGACCTTGGATTGGACATCGTTTCCAAGATCGGTCTACCGATGATTATCGGAGAAGTCAGTATCGGTTTAATCGTTCTGTTGATCCAGAGTGTGGAGGGGGAAAAGGAGAATATCGCGGCCAGACAGGCCAAGCTGGCACTGGATATTGCCAACAAGACGTTGCCTTATTTTCGCTCCATTAATACGGAATCCTTGCATACCATTTGTTCGATTATAAAAGAAGATATCAAGGCGGACGCGGTGGCGATTACGGATACCAGAGATGTGCTGGCCTATGTCGGTTTTGGCGAAGAGCGTTATCATATCGGGGATGAGATCATTAGCGATGTGACTAAATCGACGATCCGCAGCGGTAAAATCACGATCCGCAACCATATTGCTGACGATAAAACGCCCCAAATCCAGTCTCTGCTCATTATTCCACTAGAGGAGCGGGGAGAAGTAACCGGAACCCTGAAAATTTACTACCGTAAAGCTTATAAAATCACGTATCCGTTGCAGACGATGGCGATTGGCTTGTCTCAAATCATTTCCACATTAATGGAAGTGTCGCGTGTGGAGCAAATTAAGGAAGCGGCAAATAAAGCCGAATTGAAGGCGCTCCAGACTAAAATTAATCCCCATTTTCTGTTCAACGCGCTGAACGCCATTGCCTCTACGACTCGCACCAAGCCGGATAAGGCGCGAGAGCTGATCATTAATTTGTCGGGCTATCTGCGTTATAATTTGGAGCTGAATGATGATTTGATCGAAATTCATAAAGAGCTTCAGCAGGTGTCTGATTACGTGGAAATTGAAAAAGCACGCTTCGGTAATCGGCTTCAGGTGGAGTATGTAATGGATGAGGTGTCTGTGCGTATTCCAAGCCTTATTATCCAACCCTTGGTTGAGAATGCGATTAATCATGGAATCCTCAAGAAAAAGGGATCGGGTACAGTAACCATTTCTGTAAAGGATCGTGGAGAAAAGGTGCGTATTTCTGTGGCAGATACCGGGGTGGGTATACGGGATGATGTTGTGGATAATCTGTATCATGATCGGGTTCCGGCTAAACAGATAGGCTTGTACAATGTGCATAGACGACTCAAGCTTATGTACGGTGAAGGAGTTATTATTCTTAAACATGAGCCGGGCACCGAAGTTTATTTTGACATACCAAAGGAGAAGTCATGAAGGCCATAATTGTAGAAGACGAACTTCCGGCGCGTGAAGAACTGGAGTATCTTATTCAGACTCATAGTACCATTGAGGTGACCGATAGTTTCGAGGACGGACTGGATGTGTTCCGGTTTTTGCAGGAGCAAGAGACGGATGCTATCTTTCTGGACATTAACATTCCTTCGCTGGATGGGATGCTGTTGGCTCAGAACATTAGCAAATTTGCCAAAAAGCCCTATATTATTTTTACGACCGCCTATAAAGAACATGCGGCACAGGCCTTTGAACTGGAGGCGTTCGACTACATTCTCAAGCCGTATGATGAAAAACGGATCGCCGCCATGCTGCGCAAGTTGGAAAATGCCTATGAGCAGCGGAATGTTCAGTCACAGGATGCTGTCTCGACTGCACAGCCTCGAGCTACTGAAACAAGCACGGTCAGCGCTTCGGGCCGCATCAATCTGCTGAAAAACGACAAAATTATCGTAACGGATGCGAACGATATTTACTATGCGTGCGCGCAGGAAAAGGTGACCCGTGTCTTTACAAGGCACGAGGAATATACGATGCCGATGAGCATTTCGGAATTTCATGCCCGGCTGCCGCAGCAGGACTTTTTCCGCTGTCACCGATCTTACACGGTTAATCTGTCGCAGATCCGTGAAATTGTACCTTGGTTCAATCATACGTATCTCCTGCGTTTGCGTGGACTAGAAGCAGAAATTCCGGTAAGCCGCAGCAAGGCCAAGGAATTTCGGCAAATTATGCGGCTTTAAAGGCACTTCATTCCGCTATATGTGCATTTCATTCCTCAAATGATTTCTGGCTGACATGCAGCGTTATAATAACCCATGTAGAGAGAATCCTTACCGTCTTGCTCCTCCACAGGCGCAAAGCGTACTGGATTCCCGGTTATCATGATAACAAATTGACGCTGTAGAGCCGGAATGAAAAGAGGAGATTTATATGAAAACAAACAGCGGAAACCGTTGGCTGGTTGTACTTGGAACGATTATTGTCCAGATGGGATTAGGAACCATTTATACATGGAGTTTATTTAATCAACCGTTGGTGGACCGCTTTGGCTGGAACCTCAGTTCGGTCGCCATTACATTTTCAATTACCAGTTTTGCACTGGCGTTTGCTACGTTATTCGCAGGCAAGCTACAGGATAAATGGGGACTACGTCGTCTGATTTTGTGTGCAGGTGTCGTGTTAGGGGCAGGACTTATGCTCAGTTCACAGGTAACTTCGCTGTCCCTACTTTACATTTTGGCGGGTATTGTCGTAGGTTTTGCAGATGGAACGGCATATATTACATCACTGTCGAATCTGATTAAATGGTTTCCTGAGAAAAAAGGACTCATTTCCGGTATTTCGGTTGGGGCATACGGAACAGGCAGTCTTATATTCAAGTATATTAATGGTTCGCTGATTCAGTCCGTTGGCGTATCGCAGGCGTTTCTGTATTGGGGAATGATCGTGCTAATCATGATTGTGGGTGGTTCTTTCCTGGTGAGAGAAGCTGTAGTCGTGAACAAGCCTTCGGTACAAAATGGGGTTGTGCAGCGGGACTACACCGTTAAAGAAATGCTGCGCACCAAGCAGGCATACCTGCTGTTCGTAATGTTCTTTACCGCTTGTATGAGTGGTCTCTACTTGATTGGAGTAGTCAAAGATATCGGCGTACGGATGGCCGGACTAGATGTAGCAACAGCCGCTAATGCGGTCGCTATGGTTGCTATTTTCAACACGGCGGGTCGGATCATATTAGGTGCGCTATCGGATAAAGTAGGTCGTCTGAAAGTGGTAGCGGGTGCGTTGCTGACAACGGCGGTCGCAGTTACAGTGCTGAGTCTGGTACCGCTGAATTATGGTTTGTTCTTTGCCTGTGTAGCAGGAATCGCTTTTTGCTTCGGCGGCAACATTACTGTCTTTCCTGCCATCGTAGCTGATTTCTTCGGTCTGAAAAATCAAAGCAAAAACTATGGTATTGTGTATCAGGGCTTTGGCCTCGGTGCGCTGGCGGGATCATTTATCGCAGCCTTGCTCGGCGGATTCATCCCGACCTTTACCACGATTGCTGTGCTGTGTGTCGTATCGTTCCTGATTGCCCTCACCATTCGCACTCCAGAACAAGGCAAAGGCAAACTGCGCAGTGAACGGAAGAAAAATACTAACAGTGTGCGCAGCATGAAGCCCGGAACGAAACTGGGTTAAACGATTTGAGAAAAAAGGACCAGATGAATGCCAAAAGACCTGTCATCATTTCTCTAAGGGAGATTATGGCAGGTTATTTGTTTTTCCAATAATCTATTTTACGGTATAATAAAAAGAAGTGTAATAAGCCGATATATACAAAAGACATAAGCTAAGAACCTGACAGGAGGACGAGTCATGATCGTGGATACAAGCGGGAATCTGCTTGCCCGCAATACGAAGCTGCGAAATACATATCAAATTCGAAGCGCCTTGTCCCGCAGTGAGCTGGCCATCGTGTATACGGCAAGGCTGTTGGATAACCGAGAAAAGGTCATTGTGAAGGAATTTTTTCCGAATGCACTGGCTTTGCGGGGGACGGATCGAAAAACGGTCACTTGCGGCGCTTCTATGCAATCCAAATATGTGGAGTTTATGCATTATTTTTTGCGTGAAGGGCAAATGTTGAAGGAGTTAAGTCATCCGGGGATTGTCGGTTATATAGATCACTTTGAGGAAAATGGAACTGCTTATCTGGTCATGGAATACTGTGCAGGCAAGACACTGGATCGAATGATGAAAGAAGAGGCTGCGCCAACGTCTGATCCTACTTTTTTGTACCAAACGCTGCTACCTTTAATTGATGCCATGGAGTACATTCACGACAAAGGAATTATTCATCGGGATATTAAGCCGGGGAACATTATGATTGGGGAGAATGGCAACATTAAGCTGATTGATTTCGGTTCGGCTGTGCATTTTGAAGGCAAAGAGCATCCGATCTTCACCACGGCGGGCTATTCTCCGCTGGAATTTTACTCTAATCGTTCGCAGCAGGGACCTGTGTCGGATATCTACAGTTTGGCCGCCACGCTGTATTATTGTCGAAAAGGAGCACCTCCGCCAGATGTGCCAGGCCGATTGTTTGCAGATCATTCCGAGCGGATTCAGATTGAAAATGCAGGACTTTCTCTGCTGCCGTATGTCATTCGGCGGGGTCTGGAGGTACAGGCTAACAAGCGTTGCCGCTCACTTCGATGGTTTAAAGCCGCACTACGTGCGGAATATTGGATAAAAAAAGGGAAGCGCCCTACTCTTACGGTTCGTTAATCGTAAGAGAGGGTGCTTCTCTTTTTTAAGATTATAGAATTTATAAATTTTCAGCGGAGCTGAACAATTCTATAATCGCAAGAAAAACTTCTGCTAAGGGCGGTTTGGTTTCCGTGAAAGTACGTCGATAGACGTTTTTCTTATGTTCCGACGGACGTTATCCTGTCGGAGCTTGAATATGATCGGTGTACACTGAAGTATTCGGTTTAATCGCTTTGTATCGCAGTTCGATTTCAGTGACACCATCCTCGAACGTAATGTACAGTTTGTCGCTGTACTCCATTATTGCTTTTTTGTTACGGGTTAATCTGATCTTTCCATGCTGTAAGGCGCAGCGTGTATCATGTTTAACGATCAGACTCCCTTTTTTACCTGCGGAAAATATGATCCGCTCCGCTTCTGGCAACGGTTCGTGAACGTCAAGCGTACGGAACAACTCCTGCAAGCTGACCTTACGACCCGGAAAGGAGGTGAGCGGCCAAGATTTTACCGGAATCTCCTGTCCACTTGCTGTAGCGAGAAAATATCCTTCGATTCTACCTGCAAACTGCGGTTTAGGCCGCAAAAACCAGTACAGAAGAGCGGCTACCACGACACTGATGGCTATCGTCCATTTAATGGCTGTATACCGGGATTGTACAGAAACGGTCAGTGTAGCGCTGCTGGATGCTCCTTCCGGATCGGTAGCGATAATTTTTAGCTGAGAGTCACCTGTGTGGAGCTCGGATAGCAGCAGATCACTACCGTTAATTTCAGCATTTACCGCATCCCCGGAGGCTCCTGAATCCAGCTTATAGTTCAGCTTGTCATGATTGGGATCAACAAAAAAATCCGATAAACTTCGACGGGAATCTCCGTCTTCTTTTACCAGGCGAATCGTCAGGTCTTTTAAGACCTGCGGCGCTGCATTGGCCGCGTGAACCTTATGTACAGTTCCCTTACGGTACCATTGCGGACTATCCAGAGATAGTTGCCAAGTATAATCCCCGATTTGAGGGAACGCATATTCGGTGTGGAAGGCTCCTGACTTATAGGTCATAGGCACCTTTTTGGCTGTGCCACCCTTTACAGGGGTAACTATAATATGGGCTTGGAGAGACGTATATACGGCTTCATCCGTAAGCTTTTGACTGTCCGGTAACAGGAGCTGAGCTTGAAAAGGTGTGGCTTGCCCTTTCAGCAACTGCACTGGCTTGTTGCCATTAGTTGCTGTTGCTTGCTTTCCTCCCATGGTAGCTTCGGCTTCCAGTCGATAGCTGCCAAGTAAATTGATTTTGACCAAATCCCCGCGTATGCCCCGTAGTTTCAACTTCACTTTACCTGCCTGTGGATGCTCAATTTTTAAAATCGCATATCGGCTCGACTTGTACCTACGGACATTTTCTGAATTGGAATATAGCTGTGTTTCCAGAAGGGGATGCTCTGACAAAAGCACCAGATTGGCTTCCTCCATACTAGAGTCCGGTAGAGTTACTGTTAATTCTTGCATCTCGCCAGTGGTCGTAATTGCAGCAACTGGAACGAGCTTGGAGCGAATTTGACTGGCGAAAATACGGTTTAGAATTTCCGGCAGATCCTCGGCACTACTCGTAATAAAAGAAGCTCCTCCCGTTTGAGAAGCGATCCGTTCGAGCTCTTGCCGGTTCACCGTACCATCATGATTCAGACCAATCGTATATACCGGATATCCCTTGGTCTGTGCAGATTTGATGACTGAGGACACATCGTTGTTGGAGTCCCCTTTGGATCGGGAACCAGAGGAGGCACCGAAATCAGTCTCTCCATCTGATAACAGAATCATAAAAGGTTGACGTCCTTTGGATGTTCCTGCGGCAAGCAGTTCCGAACCTTTACGCAACCCAAGTCCCAAATCCGTATAACCAGAACGGTTTAGCGTTCTGATTTCCTGTTGAATTTGGGATTTTTGCGCTGCCACGGCAATCGAGGTAAGGGGTTTTGAGGCGACCACGTGGTGATTGTAGGCAACGAATCCGACGCGTGTACGGTCAGCATCACTCAAGTCCATAAACATATTGATGACTTCGGCGGCAATGCCCTCAGGATCGGTATCCCTCATGGAATAACTGGTATCCAACACAAAAACGGCATCATAACCCTCGACCGGGACAGCTCCCAAAGATGCTGCATTAGCCTGATTTACAGTGCAAATGACCCCATTTAAGCCCATTTGAAAAAATAGTACAAAAGTCATGAAAATGATAATCCCTAGTTTCCTTATTCTGAACATAGGCTCCTCCATCGGCGAGGCCAATGTGGGTGTACCGACTCTCCTAATCCTTGGGATATAAGGGATAAAGGATCAAAACAGATGATAAACCTCACATTAGCCATGAATTTGATACTTTTACGCTTATCAGAAATATCCAATGGACTTCTATCGGTAATTGAGTTCCATTTGTGAATATTTCCCTGAAGAAACAGGTCTAACATATCATAAAAATTACGTATTTACGCATAAAATGAGTCAAAATGCCCTGTTTCAATCTGAGACTACAGAAATTGACAAAACTAAAGAGTGCTTTGTATGATAGCTCTCGTATCAACGGCAAAAATTGGGATTGAAGTTAGGAATACGAAATCAAAAATCTAAAATTTCTGTGTTATCTGACTTTTGGTTTTGAAAATTATATCTCATTTGCATGCTTTGCCATTAAAAGCCGAATAACGCTTCGGACCGATTTTCGAGGTTACATGCCTGTACCGTGAATGTGGTATAAGCCGAATCCTTTGACGAATTTAAATGTTATGTAGGGGGGAGGAGGCAAATGAACTAAAATGGGCATTCGTCCGTTCCAAATTGGACATCCCATGTCTGTATATGGAGCAATGGACCTATACTCATACTTTATTCGTTTGCCGACAGCGATGGAAATCATTTATCAAACCAACCGGACAATGCTTTTTGAAGAGATTAACCCGGAAAAGCTGGACCTGATCACCATTGTAGGTGATGTGAAGGGTATTGACAGCTTGAGCGATGAGAAGATCAAGGAAATTAATCAGCACCTTCTGGTGCGCAGCTTTGACGAATTTTTGGATAAGTTTTCACCAACCGTGTATTCGTTTTTTAACGCGGCCAATCAAAAAGTCGTCTACACCCTTAAAAAGCCAGAGGGAATTGATGAGGATAGCATTTCTGAAATTCGTATAAATCAAAGTAATGATTTTTTGAAAATGTTGTTTACGCTCATTGATACCAAGCGCAGTCAAGGAATCACCAATGTAGATTTCAAATTTGAAAATCTGCTGGATATGATTTCACCGAAAAAGGTCATGGATGATATTCGTCAAGTCCGCAAAGAAATTCACTATATGTACGGTGAATACGACAAGCTGGACGATGGCGATCCGAAGAAACTCGACATGGGTGACAAGCTGAATGGAATGTTCGAGGAAGCGAGTCAGAACTATAACAACGTTATGGCTATGCTCCCACTGGCAATTGAGGACATTAAAACCCGCCTTCTGCTCGGTGGCGCCCAAGAGGAAAACTCCGGTGAGCTGATTCAGGTGGGTATGCTCTCCATTGGGGAAAGCGGCGAACTGAAAATTATTGAAGCGCCGAAGAGCGACAGCACTGAGCTGATGCTGTTGGATGAGAACAGCACTGGCGATCTCTCCCAAGTATTCGAAGAGGATTATAACTCCATTACAGATACGCCTTCTGACTATGTGAAGGATTTGGTGGTTCGCACATTTGTGCCACTGCCAGCTGTTCAGACCAAGGTGGATACAGCGGTTGAAGTTCAAAACTACAACACGTATCTGGAGTTCTATAAAAATGCCAAGGACGATTTCGTAAAGGCGGTTAAGCCGCTTGTGGAGAAAATCCTCGGTGTCAAAATGTTCTTCGATCAATATGCAACGAAGAGCAAAGGCATGCTGCCGACAATGCTGGTGGCGAACAACAAGCTGGACATGCTGGTGAAAAGCAGCAATATCCCGCGCCTGGAAACGTACCTGAACACTGTGAATGCTAAGAATGAATTCAGCGACACGATCTGGTTCGGTATCGTTCCATCTGTCGAACTGGAGGCAGCTGGTAAGGTAAAGGTTTCACGTGAACGCTTCAAGGGCAACGAGAAGGTCGTTAAGCAGGGCGGAAATTCTATGGAATCGCTCTCGATGCTACTGCAAGTCGTGAAGGATTACAAAATTCAAATGTTCTTTAATTTTGAATCCGGTGAAGAAACGACTTTCAACAGTATGGCGACAGCAGGTATCGACAAATATGTCGATAAATGTGCCAGTCTCGTTCGCAGAGAATATAGCGAATTTGCCATTCCTTGTGTACCGAACTTTACGATTATTCCTAAGGACAAATCGGGTGTCATTATCGACAGCAAAATGCTACAGACCGAAGACGGTGTACAGCTCTCTAAGGAGAAAGAGGATATTCTCAAGTTGTGGATCGAGGGCGTTTATGTGGGTGCAGCCTACGTTGCCGCCGGCTTGGTCGCTTCATATCAGTGTCCTGAGTACCTGCGTGAGACGTTCAAAACGGTCAATAAAAACTTCCCTGGCGTACGCTTCGACATCGAAGCAGGAGACAACAGCCTGCGCACGGTAACGACGATGGCCAAGGAAATCACCGGATTCACCAACACGATCAAGGATGCCATCAACCGTAAAAACTTCGGCTTTGTATTCTCGTCGGAGAATGCTCAGATCCAGGATAAGGATATCCGCCGGATTACCGTCTACAAGGCGAGAAGCATGGCGATGTCCGAAGACGGTTTCGACTCCATCTACAAGACGCTGGTCAGCACGTACATTGAACGTATTTTGCGCTACCAGACAGGGGACTTCAAACACGAAAATATCGTCCGCTTCTTCAGTAACAATCCGAGCAGTCAGAAGAGCAAGTGGCTGAGCAGCAGAGGATCTGTTAACTCGATCATTCAGGACGGAGACGATATGAGCTTCATTATTGATGAGAAAAGCAATATGTGCCATATCGACCTGGTCTTCAATGGTAATGTGAAGAACCTGGAAGTCATGATCACTAAGGGAACCAGCTCGGTCAAATCATGATCCGAGCACTACGAAAGATGTTAGAGGCGTTTCTATCCAGAACCGTCTTTATACATAAATCGCGGAGAAGCTCTGCATCTCCCGCCATCATATTACCTAATTTCAAGGAGGCAACACACATGGGATTCAGATTGAAAGTAGAAGGACAAGAAACAATCGAGCTGGGCTTGGATAACATCCAAACGGTTATTTATGACACCGATACACCGGACGATTCCAATGCACGCTCCACTGACGTAGGCTCCACGCTGCGCATCAGCGGCAAAATCATCACAGCAGTAGACGGTGACAGCGCGGATGACACGCTGAAACTGGCTTTGTGGTCTCTGGTTCCTGCTGAAAAAGCAGACAGCTACCGTAAAGTAACACTGGAAGTTATCGCAGCTGATCAAGTTGTGCGTAAAATCCACTTCCCGAATGCTTTCGTTGTAGACTACAACGAGCACTTCGGCGACACAGAAGGTGTAGGTGCATTTACACTCTACATCAAACAAAAGAAAGACAAAACCGAGCTGGCTACAATCGACGGCGGATATCCGGTTTAAGCTTAACGTCTTCACGTTAAGTGTAGCTTAAACACACACTCACCCGGCATAAAAGTGCAGGGTGGATAAATATTAAGAGGCCTACGGGTCTCTTAATATTTATTTTTTTCGGAGAGGGGAACATCACACAATGACCAACTACTATGAGCTGCTCGGTGTCAGCCGGGATGCTTCGGAGGCAGAGATTAAGCAGGCTTACCGTAAACTGGCCAAAAAGTATCATCCTGATACCAACCAGGGAAGCGAGGAAGCAACGCGCAAGTTCAAGCTGATTCACGAGGCTTACAATACCTTGCGTGACGAAGCATTGCGGCAGGCATACGATGCCGAGCTCATCCGAAAAACTGAGGGAGCTGGCGGAGAACGGCAAGAGAGAGGGAGAGGGGCTGCATCTTCCGGCGGTGCGCGTACGGCAGCCAAAGGATTCAATCCGGCTGATATAGGAACTGATTTCGAGCAATTTTTTGGTTTTCATCCGAAAACGAAGGAGGGCTCACCAGGGAAAAAAACGAAAAAATCCGGTGATCCGACGGATACCTCAGCGATGTTTAACCAATTTTTCGGTATTCGTAAAAAGTGATGATTTCAGGATAGAAATGGGGGAAGCAAGCAGTGAAAACGGCGCAGAACAGATGGGTTTTCATCATAGATGTTGCCATGTTCGGGCTGATGCTGGCGATCGCCTTTTATGTGTTTAATCGTACAGGCTACAGCGGTCTGAAAACCGTGGTCGCGATAGGTATTGGAATCGGCGTGCTTGTATACATACTGCGTAATCTGGTGTCCGTTGTACCTATGGCTAAGCCAAAGGCACAGCGTCAGCGGATTGCCAAGCTGGTGTTGATTGATGAAGAGGGCGAGTCCATTAAAGAATGGTATATCGAAGGCGAAACGTCGCTATTAATCGGTAAAACAACGTCACGTTCGGAGGCGGATATTGATTTGGCAGGTACAGATTATGCCTCCCTGGTAAGTGTGGAGCATGCGGTGCTCAACCGGGTGAACAGCGACTGGTTTGTGGAGGATGTAGATTCCGGTAATGGTACAGGCTTGCGGTCTGCCAACGAAAGTGTAACTAAGAAGTTGGAAAGCGGTGAGCCATACCGGATTTACTCAGGTGATTTATTATATATTGCCAATACGAGACTGCTCGTTAAATAGCTGAAAAGACAATCATGACAATGGGGGAAGGGACCGACTATGAGTTTGACAAGATGCCCGAACGGACACATGTTCAGTACACGAAAGCACGGAAATACGTGTCCATATTGCAACACGGTAGTAAATATAGCTGCACCCAAGAGCGCGGAGCCAGTGGCGAAAACAAACGTCGCGGGAGATAACGACAAAACAATGCCGTATTTGGGCGAGACGGTGGGGATTCACCCGGTAACCGGATGGCTGGTATGCATCGAAGGAGCACAGGTGGGTCAGGACTATCGCATTATGGCGGAGAAAAACTTTATCGGGCGCGCAGAGGAAATGCATGTCCGCATTATCGGGGACAACACCATTTCCCGCAGAAATCATGCAGTCATTGTGTATGATCCGAAGAAACGTAACTTTTACTTGCTGCCAGGCGATTCGTCAGGTTTGGCGTACCACAATAACGAGGCGGTATATTCACCAGCAGAGCTGGCTGCTTATGACGTGATTCAGCTGGGACACAGCAAATTTATCTTTATCCCGCTGTGCGGTGCCCATTTTGAGTGGGATAACGAAAACTAGGACGGAAGTGGGCAATAGTGCAGGGAGGTAACGATATGCAACCTTATTTTGTTGTATGTGTAGCTGCGGTGCTATTCGTTGTTCTTCTCATGATCCGTATACGACTGACACGAAGTTCCGGCAGCCGTACCATGAGTGGAATTGAGATCGGAAATGGTCAAACGATCGGGAGCCGGAGCGAGCAGGATGATTATTTCTCCAGTATGACGACACCTGTCGGTACGCTGGCTGTTGTCGCAGACGGTATCAGTGGGCTGGCCAATGGACGCATGTCCAGTACCTTGGCGGTGACGACTTTTACGAAGGCGTTTGCCAAGCTGGAAGATGCAACGAATTTGAACGGATATTTTGCAGAGGCGGCAACTCAAAGCAATCGCGGCATTTTGCAAAATTTGAATGGGCAGGGCGGTGGAACGACGCTGGCGGCGGTCATTGTGTGCGGTTATCAGTTGTATTACGGAGCGGTGGGCGACAGCCTGATTACGATTTACCGCAATGGTCATTTCCAGACAGTCAATTCCAAGCATACAGCGGAAACACTGCTGGAGGAACGAGTGCTTGCCGGACAAATGACCTCGGAGGAAGCCAAAACGAGTCCAGTGCGTAATCAACTGGTCAACTACTTGGGCTATGAGGGCTTTGAGAGCATGGAACTTGGTACTGCGCCGATTCGTCTGTATTCGGGCGATCATGTGTTGCTGTGCAGCGATGGCATCCAGGAGGCGTTAACGGAGATTGAACTGGAAGAGATCATGCGCAAGGGTGGAACACCGCAGGAAATGGCGGATGCCATGATCGACGCCATTAATGATAAAGGCTTTAAAAGTCAGGATAATGCGACAGTACTTATTTTGGCGATAGGATGAAACAAGAAAGACGGGGGTAGCGATGCGCAAGGACAACAGCGATTTTAGTACCGCCTTTGTGTCGGAAGCGGGCTCTTACATTGACAACCGGGACTATTTTGCATTCATGGAGACGGACGACATGGCCTGTTATGTCCTCGCAGACGGTCTGGATTCGGATCAGGAACTGCGCAGCGCAGAAATGGTTGTCAAAACGGTGCTGGAAAACTTCATGGAGAAGCCTTCCATGTCCAAACGGCGCTTGATGAGAGATCTGCGTGAAGCGCAGGAATGGCTGCAATTTGAAAGCCGTCGTGTTCGGCTCAAAGCCAGTCTGCTGATGGTAGTGACCAACTACAACAAAATGGTGTATGTTTCGTGCGGTAATGTGCGGCTATATCATTTTCGCAATGGAAGGCTTAATTTTCGCAGTAAGGATCATAGCCTGGCTCAGTCATTGGCAGATGATGGACGTATTCCAGACGAAGCGACCAGCACACACGAGGAACGGGGCAATCTGCTCGAATACCTGGGAAATCCGAATGGGGTTCATGCCCATTACGCCAAAAAGACACAACTTGCAGATGGAGATGTGATGCTGCTCGCCACATCAGGGATGTGGGAGGACGTCGAGCTGGCAGAAATGCTCGGTGCCCTGGAGGAAGCGAAGGACCCGGTCATGCTGACAGATACATTGGAAGAGGTCCTGCTGAGCAAACAGCGCCGGGCTGTGAATAATTACACGGCTGCCGCCATTTATGTAAACAAAGTTTTTCAGGAAAAGCCTAAAAATCGCCGCAAGCTGATCAAAAGGATTTTGATTGCGTTGCTTGTCTTTATGGTTGTGGGCGGGGGAGCATGGATTACGCTGGCGCGTATGGCTGCGAATAAGGCGGCTGCACTGGAAACGATGATCGAATCAGCCCAGACCGCAGATGATTACGCAAGGGCAGGAGATTATGCGAAGGCGCTCAAGTCCTACAGCGAAGCGAAAAACGCGGCGGTTAAAATTAACGATAAAATTCACAAGCGACTGTATACAGCCGAGCAGAAACTATCTCAATTGCTGGTGGACGGAGACGGCTACGTGGAAAAGGCGGACTTTACCAAAGCTGAAGCCAGTTACGAGAAAGCACGGAAAAGCGCCGGGCTATATCCACCGTTTAATGTGAAGGATATTGAGCATAAAATCGATCAATTGGACAGCTATGCCGAGACAGCGAGCTGGATGAAGGACGGAGATTTAAAATTTCAGGGCGGAGATTACACGAATGCGCTTAAGCTGTACAAGAAAGCAAACAAGGCTGCGATGGAATCCGGTTATACGTCCGCGCAAAAAGAACTGGAGAAGAAAATTACCGAGGCCAACGATAAATTGACAGCTATTCAGCAGCAGCTCAAGGAGATTCAAGCTGGCAAACTTCAGGCCAAAGGGGATCGGATGATGAAGGATCTCGATTATGAAGGAGCCATTGATGCCTATAGCGGGGCACAGGAAATTTATCAGGAGATTGATAAGCTCGAAAGTGTTCTGGCATTGGAGCGGAGCATAGCCAAGGCGGAGGAAAAGCAGAGCGCGGAGCAGCAGAAAAATGGTCAGCTTCCTGCTGGATTGGGATTGTCTGACGGAGCGTTGAACGACACGGACGCAGGGGACACAGCGAGCGAAGCTTCGCCTTCCGCTGCTGCAACTCCTGCTGCAGAATCGCAAACGAAGACTGCACCGACGGCTTCAGCGGGAACTACACCCGCGAAGAAGGAGGCTACTTCGGCTGCAAAGAGCATGGGTATAGGCGATGGAACTGCCCCTTCGGCCAAGGTGGATACCAACAAAGAGCAAGGAACTGCTGATTCCGCTTCTAAAGCAGCAGGGGCGTCTGATTCAGAGAATCAAGATCGGGCTGCTGCGAACGGAAGTTAAGTTTTTCATGTTCAATGAATGCTGGAGCCGGAAAGGAGTGAGACGTCGTGAAAGAACTGGTGCAGGACCGTTTGAGCAAGATGGACGATTTAGAGCAGAGACGTTTACTGAAAAATATGATGGCTGGGGTATTTATGAACCTCGTCGAATATCAGGAAGAAATGACCCGCCAGCTAGAACGGCGGGTATTTGAGGAAATTGAGAATACGGAAGAAAAATTTGATGTGTACGTGTCATTGACATCGCGTGAGGACTATGACCCGATTCATGAATTTTTATATCCTGTGTTACCGTCCGATACAGAGGAAAAACAGGTGGACATCAGTCGTGTGGCAGAGGTGGTACGCGAAGGCGGGGCGATGCCGCTGTTTACGCTTTTTCTCGAGATGGAGACCGAGCGAATCTCAGCGCTGGTACGCAGCAAGCGAATTTTCTCAGGAATGTTGGTAACGGAAACCGGAAACTATCCGATTCGTTTTCGTCTGGAACATAACCGTTCTTATATTTTGGAGATTGAGCAGCTATATCATACGTTTATGCAAAATGGCATGCCGTGGAAAACGATTAATCACCCGTACGCTTATAAATTTGTCGATTGTGTATTGATTGGAGGAGACGGCGAGCCAGCCGTCCATGAGGAAATTCATGAAATTACAATTTCATTGGAGGAATTCGACGTTTTTAAGAAGGGCGACGTTTTTCCGCTTTGGAACATTGAAAGGCTGGCTCTAAAGAACAGCGGTTTTCCTATACCCGCTATGGATCGTGTGAACTATGAGCATGTGCTGCCTTTGCGTAAAACAGGACCTGAGCATGGCTACCTGATTGACGGGACTGAAGGCGATATCCGGTATATCAAGCGTACAGAAGAGGAACTGACGATTGTCACACCACGTGATAAATCTGGCGAATGGAATGTGTTGAAGGTTACGAAGCCAGCTACGACAAGACTTAGTCGTCAGACTTATCCGGTATTGTCAAATCGGCGACAGGACAGCTTTTTGGGTCGATATGCTGGAAAACAGGCCGTGATTGTCCGTGCCAAGGCGGAAATCATGCGCATCGTAAACTCGTTTGAAGCAGCGCAAGGGCTGGAGCTGGAATGTGTGGACATCTTGGGAGGTACAGGGAGAAATGATGTAAGCAACCTTTTAACCAAAACCCAGACGTATCCGTTAAATCCGTTTGTCAGCGATAACGTGCGGACAGAGGAAGGCAAGCAGATCATGCGTTTGGGGTTCAGACGTGGTTCTGACGATGTTTTGCCCACCGCGCCTGCTTATATTTTATCCGATTTAATGAGCTTTCTGGTATCGGAAGTGCAGATGTATTTTCCAGAGTACAAGTGTGAAGGAGAATGGGTGTGAATTACGTCTGGGATTTGCTCATGCGAGCGAGAGAACAGGGGCTGGATGTAGATAAATTCCGCTTCGTACCCGCTGTCAGCTACTCTCCGTATATGGAGCTTAGTCTGGCAGAGTTGAATACTTCCCATTTGGAGCAGGTAGTGGAAATAAATCCGTACTACCGCTTTTATTCTATTTTTCGGGATCTGTTTCCACCGGATGCTGAAGAGTATCTGGAGCTTAGAGAATCGCTATTTGATATTATGATGCATTTTCTGGCGGAAATGGACTTGTATCAAGGGATGAATCGGCGGGAGTACCATATCCAGTTTGTTCGGCGTGATATTGCAGAGGGCATTTTTGGCCCGAAGGTAAAGGAAGGCTTTGGACAATTAAATCGTGAGGATCAGGATGCGATTGCTGAAGGACTACTGCGCCTGTATGAGACGGGGGAAGCCGTACATCTGCTAAAAGAAACGATGCGGCGCGTCTTTCATCGCTCGATCATTTACACCAATTGTGAGGAGAAAGACGAACTACTCATCTATATCGGCCAAGAGGAGACGCCGTTGTCACGGATTAAAGTGGATTTGATTCTGGATTTGTTTCTTCCGGCACGTTTTACGACGGAATTGTATTGGACAAGTCATTTCGGCATTTTGGAGGCAGATCCTACGATGAAAATAGACGCTATCGCCCTCTATTAAGGCTAAATGGCTAAGAAAGGACATGTGAACGATGAACGGACCCTATACATACAGGTTGCTAGACCCGCTCACCGATCGAAAAAGCATACGCTTCACGGCGAAATACACGCGGGCAGAATTGGAGCAAATGACGACCTTTCAGTTGCGCGGGATATGCGATAAGGAGCGACTGGTCGAGGGCTTTGCCAATCGTCTGGCACGTGAAGAATTGATTCGCGTGATTTTGCGATTTCGGAGCGCGGAGGAGCATCTACTTATCACGAGGCCGAATCCTGGCAGTTTTGAACGCATGGAATCAGCACTACAGCGAAATTGGAATGATCGACGGCAGGAGAGCGGCGGTATTCGGGTTCCCGCTAAAATCACGCTGTATCAGGGTGTGCGGACAGGTCGCATGGACAACTACCGGATCGAATCCGATTTGCCTTGGTTGAGCTCATCTAATGTGCTGCTGGTGAATGCGATGGGAGAGCTGTGCGGTGTTTTGAATTTGGTGAAGGATGAGGGACGAACAGGCGTATATTATCTTTCGCGTCATCGCGACGCTGAACTGCGAGAAACGTCCAATCATAGTTATAGCCTATTGTTTCTGCGAAGACAGGAATCGGAATATTTTTATAATCTCTACTATGGAGATAAGCCGATGCTGCCGCTGAAGCTTCAAGGTCATCGGATTCCGGTGGCAGAGCTGATCATTCGGGGCCCGGAAACAACAGATGCGGTACTGGCGATTGATTTTGGCACCTCGAACACCACGGCAGGTGCTTATTTGGATAGTTCCTACGTCACTGCCCCTGATAAAGGTATGAGCAGCACGGTAAGGCTGAACGCCATCAATTATGTATCATTCCCCGGCCCAGAAGGGGCAGAGGGCGACTGGATCGAAGTATTGCCGACCGCCATTCGCGTCGCGGACTGCTCTAATCCGGAACATATCGTTTATGTATTTGGGGAGGATGCACTACGTGGAACTGACGTGGCAGGCAGTCGTGCGACAGTATTGCGGGGGATCAAGCGTTGGGTTAACGACTACAAGCGAATCGAGGAATTAATGGATTCCGAGGGGAATACAGCAACTGCTTCCCGCAGCGATATTTTAGCTGCTTTTATCCGTTATGTGATTGCTACAGCCGAGCAGCAATTTAAGTGTCGGTTCCGCAACCTGCACTTTTCTGCTCCCGTCAAACTGCAACCCCAGTTTATTGAGATGTTTAGCGATATTTTGCCTGATTATCGGATTGAGACGGAAGATGCACTGGACGAAGGGCTGGCTGTGCTGTACAACACGCTGGCGGACCAGATGGAACGAGGGACTTTTGCGGACGGTGAGGAGTATCAGGCACTTGTCATTGATTGCGGTGGAGGCACCACAGATTTGTCTTCTTGTCGCTTCCGTATTGAGGACGGACGTATTGCTTACAAGCTGGATATTCACACAACGTATGAAAATGGGGATACCAATTTTGGTGGAAACAATCTGACATATCGGATTATGCAGTTTATGAAAATTGTATTTGCAGGTTATTATGCTGCCGAGACGCGTTTGCCTGACACCGATATTGATGCCCTGATTGGTATTCCTTCGGGAGATTTGTACCGTCATGTGGATGAGTTTGGTGTAGATGCTGTATATGCAGGACTGGAAGAGCATTACCGCGAGGCAGAGGCTATCTTGCCTACCGCGTTCAAACAATATGAACATGCTACACGGGATGAATATCAGCGGGTGCTGAGCAATTTTCATCTGTTGTGGAGCGCGGCAGAAAATATGAAAAAGGAATTTTTTCTACGTACGGGTATATTGCGCAGCCGTTTCGAATCCGAGCAGGTATCATCCCCTGAAAGCGACCTGAACATTGCAGTGATGGACCGTTGGCTGGTTTCAGTCATCGAAAACGGACGCTTTCGTGATGAATATGGTTTGCCTGATGTGGTGTTTAACATTCGGGAAATACAGCAGCTTCTTAAAGCGGATATCTACAATATAGTGCGCAAGTTTCTGGATGATTTTTATCAGGATGGACGCTTGCAGGATTATTCGATTATCAAGCTAACCGGGCAGTCCTGCCGGATTGACGTATTTCGCGAAGCACTCAAGGAATTTGTACCGGGGCGCAGTATTGAGTTTCGTCAAAAGGCAGAGGACCTGAGCCGGGTACCTGAGTTGAAAATGGCCTGTCTGCGCGGGGCTATCCGTTACCTGAACGCTAAAAAAATGGGCACGATTGAGCCTGTCATTACCAATCATATTCCGGCTATTCCGTACACGGTCAGCGCATGGACGCATACGGGACGCGAGAAGGAGCTGATTGCGAGTTTGGAGAGCAACCGGGTGCGTGGTTCCATTTCCCGGCCGTCTCATGCGGCTGAGGTGGAGTTCTTCCTGACGGCCAACGGGGGTAAGCTGCGTCAGCGCCATGTGTACCGCAGTCGGCCAGAAGCTTTTGAACCCATGCCGTATGAGGAAATTGCCGTGTTGTACGGGCGGGATATCCCGCAGGATGATACGGACTCCATCCGTAATGGGGAAACGAAATATTTTGTTTTTGTGGGGGATAGCCGCTGGGGCTTTTATGTAGTGCCGATTACCCGCCGAGATGAATTACTGCACCTGGGACCCAAACGCTTTTTTGCCTTCGAAAATGATCTCTCCGAGCTGGATTTCTTTGACGGCACGAAATAGATGAATAAGAAAAGTAAACACATTTGGAGGGGACAGCATGCTGTATGCGGGTTTTTGGAAACGCACCTTAGCTTATATCATCGATAGTCTTATTTTATGGTTTTTATTTTTAATATTTGGATTGATCTGGTTTGTAATTCGGGCCTTAGGGGATTGGATACCATCTCCGGCAGAAAGCTCTTTGCTCTCAGCCGGATCGCCTTCTATTTTTACAATTAAAGCAATAGGACAGACTTTGCTGAATTGGGGAGCTATATGGCTATATTATGCGCTCATGGAATCGTCCAAATGCAAAGCCACAGTGGGCAAGCTGGCTCTCGGCATCGTTGTGGTAGATGAGTTTAATCACAAGCTTAGCTTTGGACGTGCAAGTGCCCGCTACTGGAGTAAGCTTCTATCGGTCATCATTGTGTTCATCGGCTTTATTATGGCAGCCTTTACGGCTAAAAAACAGGCTCTCCACGATCTGATTGCCCATACTTATGTTATGGACAAACGCGAGCTGGACTATATCCTTCGTGAGCAGGCTCAACGCGGAGCCGGGATGTAAGGCAGATAAATAAGATCCTAAGACTATAATGAACCGTAGTTTTCAATCAGGGGGAGCACGATGGATATACGCAGATTTTTAGAAAAGAATTTTCGTCTATTTACTGGATTACTTGGAGTAAGTAAAGCTCAACCCACCGATGATGGAGTTCCTGTTCCGCCTCCTGCGCCCGGTGTAAATCGGCTATCCGTTCCCCTAAATAAAGAAGAATAGTGAAAGGAGGGGAGCACCATGTTAACCCATATCGTTCCGAAGTTTGAAAAAGGCCGTATTCTAAAAACCGAGATGCTGGAGAACCTGCGGGACTACTCTCGCAGTTTTCTGGATATCCGGTATCAGGATTTTTCGGATGGCATTATCACCGGAATGAACGTAACTGTCGGAGAGCACACACTGACCATTGGTAGAGGCATCGTGAAGCACAAGGACAGACTATACCTGCTGGAGCAGGAGCAGGAAGTGCCGTATGCGGCCACGGGGCGGCTGTCGGTGTTGAAAATCAAATTTCAAGAAGAGCAATCCACTGCTGATTTTCAGCGTTATTTGGGTGAAATTGCTCTCGAAGAGGAACAAGTTAATCAGCGTGAGCTGGAATTAGGCAGATTTAAGCTCAAAACAGGCGCTCTATTACGATCTGATTATGTGGATTTTGCCGATTTGGCAACAGAGTTCAACACATTTAACCTTATTCAAGTACAACAGGCAGGTACAACTGTGCCGACGCTACCTTCCTGTATTTTCAAAATGTTCGCACGTGAGCTTATCAGCCGTGGAACGTCAGATCCATTTGATCTGTCCTTTGCGATGCTGTGTCTAAATCAAGGCTTTATTGAACGTGAAGCCGTTCTTCATTATTTGTCATCCCGATCAGGGACAGCTTACCGAGACTACGATTCCAGTAAGTTACATCAGGTCATGTCTCGTGTATTGGAGGAAAAAGGGGGACGCCGTATGAACATGGGTGTCGCTCGCTCAGGTGGTCAACGGATGCTGGTAGATTAGCAGTTTAGAGTCATAGGAGCTATTGAGTAAGAGAATCAATTTGGAAAACGGTCATATTATCGATGGGTTGATAATGAGGCCAAGGAGCTGATGATATGGAGTATATGGACGAGCAAATCTTAGCATTAATGAACTCATTAAAGCAAGAGAAGTTATCTGTATCTGTAAAAGACTGGTCAACGATTTCACTGCAGACGTTAATACATTTAAACGGTGAGACTGTTTCTTTAACTGAACGCATTTTGCTGAATGAGCGTATATCCATGACCATGCCGAAAACGTTTAAGAAAATGGAGGAAGAAGATGCTTTGTTAAAGTATCCATCTTGCCATCGACCGGGACTTATTTTTACGAATAATACGGGTACAACAAATCTCACATTTAACCATACATCAAGTGAGCTTTCGGAGTCCGAGATGGAGCCATTTAAAAATGAAATGGTCAATATTCTTAAAAGTACAGAAAAGCTTATGGAATGGTACGGAGACGGCATTATCAATATTAAAAATCAGTTGGCTGGATATTGTGAATTTATAACGCCCACTTTGAGTACACCGCTCTACAATCTGGCTTGTTTTGTCACATTAGAGGAGCGTGCTCTTATCATTACTTTTAGCTGTATGGAAGAAGAGGTTAAACTGTGGCGGCCGATAGCAAAAGGTATGATGGGGTCTTTAGAAATTCAGGCCAACAGGGAAGGTGAACTAATATGAAGGTTTTAAGTACAACATACAGCAATGTGCAAATTACACCCTATCAATTAGTTAATCTACAGGAGTTGACAATTGAGAAGCAATTGAACCATCACACACGTTTAAAATTTACTGCTATTGTACCCGAAGAACTGAAGGATACCTACGTAGAAATGACTGAGGCAGATTCTTTAATCGAGGTATCCCAGATTACAGAGGAAGGCGAGTATTTATTGATATTTAGTGGTATAGTGTTGGAGATTGAAGTGAAATTCGTACGAGGGGTATACTATCTTGAAGTTGAGGCTATATCTCATACCTACAAGCTTGACATATGTAAGAAGAGTCGTTCATTTCAAGATAAACATATGAAAATGGCTGGATTATTGAAGGTTATTGCTAACGATTATCCTGGAATTGATATTATTGACTCAGCAACCGCAGGAGCATCATTAAATCAACTAACAATACAGTACCGCGAAACAGATTGGGAATTTCTTAAACGGATCGCTTCACGTTATCATACATCTCTCATGCCAGCTTCTACGTTTAGCACCCCCAAATTCTATTTTGGTGTGGAAGAAGTTAATGCCCCAGTGAACTTGGAAAATTATCATTATACCATTAGTAAACGTATGTCTTCCTTCCGCTATTTTTCTGAAAATGGTACAGCTACTATCCAAGAAAACCATTTTATAGACTATATTGTAGAGACTAATCATGTCCTTGAACTAGGGAATCAGGTTACTTTTCATGGGAAAACCTTGTTTATATATAAAGCACTAAGTAGGGAAGGAGATTCTCATCCTGGCGAACCTTCTTGCAGAACGATTGACATTGGCTGTGGCTAGTTACGGGATTCCCTTTATAATCGACGGTGAGAATGGCTAATTTGGTAACGGATGCTAATGAATCCTGCAACTGCTCCCACTTTTTCAAATCAAAAATTTTCTGGATGCTCAAATGTTCACGTATCAAGATTCTCATCCCTTAATGGTAAATTATCTTGTAAGCAATAACAAAAAAGTACAATTCGTGATCTTCAGTGCAAAAAAATACGATTGTAGATTATAATATATTCCTTGATTCCTCCAATGTAAAGTTTACATGGTTCGGTTATAGTTTTAATCAGAACGAAGCCAACACAATCATAAGGAGGAATTATAGATGAGAAAAGCTTTTATCAGCCCAAGCAAATATGTACAAGGTGAAAACGAATTGTTGAATTTGGGTTACTATGTGAGCACCTTCGGCAAATCCGCTTTATTGATTGCGCATCCTGCCGATGTGGCTCGGGTAAAAGATAAGCTTGATTCCACTTTGGATAAATATAACGTGACCTTTATTGAAAGCGGTTTTATGGGTGAGTGTTCCAGACAGGAAGTGTCTAGACTCCAGGAAATCGCCACTGCGAATGGATGCGATTGCATCGTTGGTCTCGGCGGCGGGAAAGCGATCGACGCGGCGAAATGCGTGGCTCAAGGAGAAGCACTTATCATCTGTCCGACGATTGCTGCGACGGATGCACCGACAAGTCACTCGGCCGTTCTTTACACCCCGGAAGGCGCTTTCGACGATTACGCCTATTTTAAGCAAAGCCCGAGTGTCGTATTAGTCGACACCACCGTAATCGCCAATGCACCAACCCGATTCCTCGTATCAGGTATGGGTGATGCACTGTCGACTTACTTTGAAGCCCGTGCGACCTCCCGTTCTTACTCCAGGGTCAATGCGGGATTGCCTAACGGAGTACACGAAGGACAGTGTGCGCCAGCAGTAGGTACGAATGCGGCGATTGCACTTGCAACGCTATGTTATGAAATGTTGTTGAAAGACGGTGCCAAAGCAAAAGCCGCATGTGATGAAAATCAAGTTACACAAGCACTCGAAAATATCATTGAAACTAATATTTTACTCTCAGGTCTTGGCTTCGAAAGCGGCGGACTTGCGGCGGCCCATGCGATTCATGATGGACTCACGATTTTGGAAGGCACGCATCATTATTATCATGGAGAGAAAGTTGCATTCGGCACGATCGCACAGCTGGTGCTCGAAAACGCGCCGACGAAAGAATTGCACCAGGTACTTGATTTCTGTTTAACCGTTGGTTTGCCGGTCTGCTTGGCTGATATCGGCGTAGATCATATCAGCCAGGAAGAACTCATGGAAGTAGCTGCAAAGGCCTGCATTCTGGAGGAATCGATTCATTCCATGCCGTTTCCGGTCACAGTGGAGCAGGTTGCAGCGGCAATCGCTGCGGCTGACCGTATCGGTAGTCAGTACAAAGCGGAGGTAAAGTAGCATGAAAAAGGTCATCAACCGTACGGAAAATCTGGTCCTTGAGATGTGCAGCGGTATTGCGCTCGCGCATCCCGAGTTGGAATTTCTGCCAAAATATAAAGTGCTCAAGAAAAAGGAATTGAACGCGGAGAAAGTAACGCTCATCAGCGGCGGTGGCAGCGGGCACGAGCCCGCCCACGCTGGCTTCGTTGGCAAAGGGATGCTCGATGCCGCGGTCTGCGGTGATGTCTTCGCCTCTCCCTCACAAATTCAAGTATATCAGGCCATCCGAGCGACAACCGGGAAAAAAGGTGCGCTGCTGATTATCAAAAATTACAGCGGCGATATTATGAACTTTAGAAACGGCGCCCATCTGGCCACTGAAGACGGTCTGGAAGTGGACTATGTAAAGGTTGAAGACGACATCGCTGTAGAAGACAGCCTATATACGGTCGGACGGCGTGGGGTGGCGGGAACGGTACTCGTCCATAAGATCGCGGGCGCAGCGGCGGAAGAGGGCCGGAGTCTGGCGGAAGTTAAAGCAGTGGCCGAGAAAGCCGCTGCGAATGTACGTAGTATCGGATTCGCATTGACTTCGTGTACCGTGCCGGCGAAGGGCTCGCCAACATTAGAGCTCGGGCATGATGAAATCGAGTACGGCGTCGGCATTCACGGCGAGCCTGGGACCAGTCGCGAGAAGCTGACGGATGCGGATACGTTGGCAGGCAGAATGGTAACCGATCTCCTTCGAGACATGCAGATCGAAACTGGATTCAGCGGAGAAATCGCCCTGTTGATCAATGGTTTCGGCGGTACGCCTCTGCAAGAACTGTACCTCTTCAACCATTCGGTCACTCGCGAACTAGCAGCGAAGGGAATCAAGATCGATCGCACTTTTGTCAACAATTATATGACCAGTATCGATATGGCAGGTATCTCGGTTTCCATCATGAAGCTGGACGACGAACTGAAAACGCTCCTTTCCCATGAAAGCAACGCGCCTGCGTTCAAGGTGGCTGGACCTGTTGATCATGTCGTATTCACGGATATTTCAACTGCATCAGACGAAAAGCGGCAAGTATCCTTCGAGGTAGAAACGGACTCTGCCTTCGCGGTTATTGAAAACAACAAGATTACGCTGAACAATCTTATCTACCTAGTCGATAAGATGAGCGAGGTTATCATCAAGAATGAGGTGCCTTTCTGCGATCTTGACTCTCATGCAGGCGACGGCGACTTTGGCATGAGCGTTGCAAAGGGATTTCGTCAGCTGAAACGGGAATGGAGAGACATCTTGAATCAAGATTCTTTGACGATAGGAACCTTTCTTCATTCATGCTCGCTCGTCATCATGGAATACTGCGGTGGCGCTTCGGGTCCGATCTGGGGCTCAGCATTTCGCGCAGCGGCACGATCTGCGGGCGAACGAACCGAACTCACCGTTTCTGAATTCGCGGATATGATGCAGACTGCGGTGCAAGGCATACAATCGACAGGCGAACGTTCTTTCGGCAGAGGAGCCGTCGTTGGCGATAAAACGCTTATAGATGCATTAGTGCCATGTGCGGATAGCTGGTTGGAGAGCGCGAAATCAGATTTTGACATGAAGGCAGCCTTTGTAAGAGGTGCTCAAGCCGCTGTATTAGGGGCCAAAAAGACGGAAGACATCGTGGCGCGCATGGGTCGTGCCGGAACGGTCGGAGAGAGAAGCCTTGGTTATCCAGACGCGGGGGCTTATGCGCTTGGGGTGATTTTTACGAAGCTCGCTGAATGTTTGAAATGATTCTCTGTATATCCAAAATACTCTCGCGAACACTTCGTTTAGTTATCCATTCTCACCTGTAACACTCGCTAATTCTTAAAAATTCAAGGTTTGTTCATTGCAATTGATGTGCATTAGGTTTATAATTTCAGACGGATTCAAAGGGCTTATCCCGGAATCCATGGGAGTTCATCCCATCTGAGCTAGCTTACTGCATGCTCAAATATGAATTAAGCGAGGGATTTACAATGAAAACCTGCTGCACCATCCAAGTTGACGAAGACAGTTTAGTTATTGATTTGCCAGAAGAAGGAACCACGCTAGAGTCCCTGCTCGGTGATATTGAGAGTTGTGGAGGCAGTGAAGAACCTTGGCTGCAACTTATAGACAAGGTAATGGGTAACTCATCTGAGACTGTACTGACAGATCAAGCGACGGATGGCGGCGATATGAAGGAAGATCAGACGACCAAAGAACCTCAGACAGCCGCTCAGGGGTAATAGGGAGATCATACGTTAAGACGATATTTGTAACATTATTCGATCACATATAAGATCATTTATAAGACTGCTATACCGAGCCAAGGCATCGGGAAGCAGTCTTTTTTTAGGTTAAAGTGTGGTAAGAGACTTTTTTTTAATCTTTTAACCAGCTAAAATTCGCTAAATTTTGCAATGGGTAAATGAGTCTTTTGTCCCTTGAGTACTCTACAGTAGCCAACCAAGTGGTACACATCCCAAAAACCGTGACTTCCTGTTCATTTTCTATGATAAAGTCGAAATGTAACATGAAACTAACTATAATAGTAGTAACATCCATATACAGGTAAGTACATCGAATGTTGGACCTGATCCTCTTGTTGTATGAAGGAGGGGGCGAAAGAGCGGAGAACAACGTACTGATAAGTCTCATCTACTTTATAAAAAGGAAGGAATGTGTAAATGATGAATGGGCAATGGATCCTGCCGAGGATCGCAAAAAGAGTAGCGGTGATGCTAACAGCAGTATTACTGTTAACGTTAACGAACGGATTCAACTGGAATACGCAAACAGCAGAGGCTGCTGGGACGACCCCTGTGGAACGTTACGGACAACTTTCAGTAAAGAATGGTAAACTGGTGGATAAAAATGGTAAACATGTACAACTCAAAGGTATTAGCTCTCACGGCGTCCAATGGTTTGGGGATCTGGTGAATCAGGACTCTATGAAATGGTTACGGGACGATTGGGGCATTTCCGTATTTCGGGTTGCGTTGTACACTGAAGAAGATGGTTATATCGCCAATCCTTCATTGAAAAATAAAGTGAAGGAAGCGATTGAGGCAGCACAGAAACTGGGCTTGTACGTCATTATTGACTGGCATATTCTTTCAGATGGCGATCCGAACATTCATAAAAATGAAGCCAAAGCTTTCTTTAATGAATTTTCCACTCAGTACGGCCATTTGCCTAACGTAATCTATGAACTTGCCAATGAGCCGAATGGGAATGTGAACTGGAACAATCAAATCCGACCTTATGCGTCTGAGGTATCTCAGATTATTCGCGCTAAGGACCCGGACAATATTATTATTGTAGGAACAGGTACATGGAGTCAGGATGTACATGATGCAGCAGACCATCCACTTCCAGACAAGAATACAATGTATACCGTACATTTCTATGCGGGTACGCATGGACAGTACTTGCGCGATCGGGTCGATTATGCGCTGAACAAAGGTGTGGGCATATTTGCTACCGAGTGGGGTACAAGCGATGCTTCGGGTAACGGTGGTCCGTTCCTGAATGAAGCCAAAGTATGGACTGATTTTCTGGCCAGCCGTGGAATCAGTTGGGCAAACTGGTCGTTGGCAGACAAAAATGAGACCTCTGCTGCGCTGTTGCCTGGGGCTGACCGTAAGGGCGGATGGCCTGATTCACAATTGTCCGCTTCCGGCAAATTCGTAAAACAGGCGATTTTGGAAGGCTCCAGCAACAATGGTGGAGGCAGAAACAACGGTGGGAATAATGGCGGAGATGGCAACACTGGCGGTGATAACGGTGGTGGCAACAACGGCGGCGATAACGGCAACGGAGGAAGTACACCAGGCAGTAATGATCAAGGGATTGTGCTACAGTATCGCACCAATGACACGAACGCCAAGGATAACGCAATCCGTCCTGAATTTAATATCAAAAATACAGGGAAAACAGCTGTGAAGTTGAGTGATCTAAAAATTCGCTACTATTACACAGATGAAAGCAAACAAGCTCAGCAGTTTTTTGTGGACTGGGCTAGGGTTGGCAATGAAAAGGTTCAAGCAACTTTTGTAACATTGCCAAATCCGAAGGCCAAGGCTGATAAATATGTGGAGATTTCTTTCACAGATGGATCGGGAACTATCCAGCCCGGCGGGGAAAGTGGAGAAATTCAACCCCGTATTCATGCTGCAAATTGGAGCAATTTTGATGAGACCAACGATTACTCCTATGGTGCTACCCAAACAGCATTCGCAGACTGGGACCATGGCACTGTATATCAGCAGGGTAAGCTGGTTTGGGGCATAGAACCTTAGAATCCAACCGTAACTAACTTTATCGGAACGAGTAAAGATATGGGACTTTTGGGTGCAATCTTTCCGAGCTTTGGAGTATACAGTATGCGCCTTTGGTATATGGGGACTGGAACTTTAGGAGGGAACGACTGACACTTTAGTTTCGGTGTATGTACTACCAAAGTACCATATGATATTCAACTTTTGTGGTGCTTGAATTACTTCCATAGTGCAGAGGATTTGGTTCCAATGGACCCTTCTCTACGACAAACCCCCGCTGTTGCCATTATAGGCAGGCGGGGGTTTTAATGTTTCTGAAGCTCACCCTCCGTTCAACCGCGTTTATACCAAATCAAAAGCTTTGGCCAGCAGACGGTAGGACTGAACACGTTTATCAAAGTCATGAATAGAAGAAACGACCAACAACTCATCGGTACGATACTGCTCAGCCAGTCTTAGCAGCTGTTCTTTACACTGTTCAGGGGTACCAACAACACGCCATGCTGCGGACTGACGCAGCCGCTCACGATCCAACTCCGTGTACGGATAGGACATTGCTGTTTTTACCGACGGAAGAGAACTCATTTCTTTACCCTGCATGAGCAAAAGGAAATACAAACTAGCACTGGACGCCAGCTGCTCAGCTTCCTCTTCGGTTTCAGCGCAGGCTACCGTAACTGCCGCCATGGAGTGGGGCTTATCACCCAGGATAGAAGGTTGGAATTGCTCGTGGTAACGCGCGGTAGCTTCTACACCACCTGGAGTCCCGAAAAATTGGGCAAAGGCATAGGAGGCACCCATCATCGCGGCCAATCTGGCGCTCTCTCCGCTGGAGCCAAGCAACCATAATTCAGGAACGGTCGATATCATCGGGGAGGCATGAAGACCGGCAAACCGATGATTGTCAGGCACCGAATCATGGAAGTAGTCGATTAAATCGAGAATCTGCTGTGGATATTGTTCGACAGATTGGTACTTGCCTTCCTGCAGGGCGCGAGTAGCTAGCGGTAAACCACCGGGAGCACGCCCTATTCCCAGGTCGATGCGTCCTGGATGGAGCGCCTCCAGCAAGCGGAAGTTTTCGGCGACTTTATACGCGCTGTAGTGTGGCAGCATGATACCACCTGAACCCACACGAATACGTGATGTATGAGCAGCCAAATGCGCAATCAGCACCTCAGGGCTGGAGTGCGCTAGTGTTTTGGACGCATGATGCTCGGATACCCAATAACGGCTGTATCCCAGTTGATCAGCTTCACGCGCTAAATCTGTTGTATTGGATAATGCATCCTGAGCGGTACCGCCTTCAGGAATATGAGACTGGTCCAGTATACCTAGTTTAAGCATTTTGCAATCACCTCTTACACAACTGTATCAGACACAACTCATTAGGTCAAAACTCAAAAATGGATAGGTTGGAGTTTAGGGACCTTTTCGTTATAATAAAGGATGTGTAAAGGATGAGAGAACATCCTTGCTTATGGAGAGGGGAATGAATTTGTGTTAAGAACACCTTTGGGGCGTGTCCGACTCATGCTCTGGATTCAAGCTATAGCGTATTTGGCGATACTATTCACCCACCAGCCGCTGCAAGCTGCGGGCTTGACCCAGGCGGTTATGGCGATTGGTAACATATACAGGGTGAGCTTTCTGTTGCTCCTCGTTGCCTTGATCTATGGCAAAACAGCGCTGCATTGGCCTATCCGGCGGCCTCTATTTATTATGTTTGCATCTTTTATTCCGTTTGGTCTGATGATTATGGATTTTGTTTGGGTGCGAAAATGGACTGGGGATTCGGCAGCAGAACAGCGAGCTGCATCGTAATCTTAGAAGATTTGTTTCGTGTGAGTTGTCGAGGAGTTTGTCGGGCGTAAGCGGGACTGGCCCCGATGCAGTAGAAAAGAACATTACGCAGTTTGATGCGTGGTGTTCTTTTTTTGTGCACCGGAGGAATTATGAAAAATGCTGAACTAAAAATTCAGCTGCCTTGCGTCTTTGGAAGCCTTCAACCCAATGTCCGGTAAATGGATAAATTCCGATCGTTTTCGGCGATTCAATGCGGTTATAAGCAGCGAAAATCGTTTCTGGCATACACACAGTATCCTTGAATCCTACCGATACCATGACTGGGATACGAATGCGATGAGCAAGATTCATCACGTCAAAATAACTTAATGTATGTAGTACCTGCTCCAAATGCTCCGGGAATCGGTTTGCAAATTCGGCAGCTTCCGTCAGTGAACTGGTAGAATTCATCATACCAAAATCCATATGACACATATTGGGAATATCAGCTACCGTAATGGCAGCTTTATCGCTGAGCGCAGCCACGATTAATGCAATTCCGCCGCCCTGGCTGGCGCCACTGATTGCAATTTTAGCCGAATCGACATCCGACTGCTCTGCCACCCAATCTACGGCTCTAAGGGCATCGGTCGTAATGGTTTTGTAGTAGCAGGTATCCTTGTCCAATATTCCTTTCGTTACCCAGCCTTTAACCGTACCGTGAGGATCATCCATACGGTCTCCCGTTTCTCCCCCCTGACCACGTACATCTACCGCCAATACAGCGAAGCCAAGCATTAGCCAGGAGGAATAATCTTCAGGATAACCTTTTCCGCCTGTATAGCCATGAAATAGAACGATACACGGCAGCTTTTGATCTCCGGCAAATCGAGGGCGTACATACCAGGCATACAGCGGCGTATCATCGACACCCTCAAAAGTAACCCGGTAGGCAAGAATATGAGGATACGGAGTTTCTATGGGAGTTTTGAACGCACGTACAGGTTTGGCGTAGACTTCTTCCAGTGTTTTGTCCCAGAATAAATCTATATCCTTCGGGGCGGTAAGATCGGGGCGATATTGCTTCAATTCGTCAATTCTTTTTTCAATGACATTCATAATAAAAATTCTCCTTCATATAGAATGAGTTTCTCCTTAAGCTTTACCCGGTAAAGTAGACTCCTCGAGATCTCTCAGCAGCTCAAATGCTCTTTCATTAGTGCTTCCGCACGTATCCTCATCAGCATGAAATCCACTGCATACGGCTGGGCGCTCAGGTTTGCCAAACAATCGGCAACGGTAATCCGGAGTAAGCTGAGGGCAAGGCACACCAGCTGGTTTTCCATCTGGCATGCCGGGAATAGGGGAAGAAATCGTAATGGCAATACAGCACGCCGCGCATCCTACTCGACACTCCAGTTGGGGTCACTCCTTATAATCTGTTATTTTTGTAACTTATGCATGAAGTGACTTCAATGAAGCCATAATGTGAGGATGGCACAAAAAAAGCAGGAATACAAGGATAAACGCATATTAGGCACACTTTTCATGCACGGGGTATAAATAGTCGGGGAGGCACGTAGGATGGTATCAAGCCCCTAAATCAGTGTTTCGTTAATGGTAATATTAACCAATTGTGCCCTGTGTGTTCAAAAGGAGTTCGAGTGGTTAATAATAGAACACAACGATAAAAACTTAAACGAGGTGACGCAAAATGAGTTGGTTATGGGCATTGATTGTTGGCGGTATTATTGGTTGGTTGGCAGGAATTATCGCAGGTCGTGATGTTCCGGGTGGCGTGATAGGTAACATCATCGCTGGTTTTATCGGTGCATGGTTGGGTAGCTTGATTCTGGGAGACTGGGGTCCTGAAATCGGATCGTTCTACATCGTTCCTGCATTAATTGGTGCGATTGTGCTGGTCGTGATTGTAAGCTTGATCTTCCGTTCCGTTGGACGGAGCAGAGGCTAACTTTACGAATCATTGAATAGACTAGCCCCCATGGGGCACAAGGCTAAAATGGAAAAAAGCTGCTTCCGTAAGGTTCAAAATGAACCTGTGGGAGCAGCTTTTTTTGAGAAAAAATGACGGGTTTTTCCTATTGAAACCGCCTGATATGAGGAACACTTAGAACGCCCAGTACGATACACATGCCGATGGTTGCAAACATGCCAATTGTGAAGATACCACCAAGTTTGTCCGCCATAGCACCTACTGCTAGATAGCCGACAGGGAGCAGGGCAAAGGAAAACATCAGATCCAGACTAGCTACACGCCCAAAGGACTCGGCGGGAACTAATTCCTGAAGGCTTGTCTCCCAGATAATCGCAAATATCATAATGCCAAATCCTTCAAGCATCATGCTCATAATCAATCCTGGCATCCAGGTGACTATAGATAACAGTAGTAAAGCAAGACCGCTGACAAAAGCTCCTAAGTAAGCGAGTAGGCCGCGATGCTTCCAATGCTTGCGTGACCCATACACAAACGCCCCCAGCATGGCGCCAATGCCGCTACTTGCCATCGCGATGCCGTACACGACTGGAATTTAGATATGATGAACCTTGAACAGCCACGGAATGAGTACAGCGATAATGCCTGAATAACAAATATTAATGAAGGAAAAGGCAAGAATCGTAATCCATAGCCAAGGGTGGCTTTTGAGAATGGTAAAGCCTGCTATAAAATCCTTGAGAAAATGCTGTCCACCCTGATCTTGCTGTTCTGGCTCTGCCTGACGCTTGCCGAACATTGAGGCCAAATGAGTGCTCAGCATCCAAAAGCAGGCAAAAGATAGGAGATAAGTGATAGAATCCAGTCCAAAGCCGACACCCGGTGAGGAAAAGGATACAATGAAGCCTCCTAACGGAGGACCGAGAAGACGGACGGCTTGTATACTGATCTGACTAAGCGCGTTGGCTGCATTGCGAATGTCCGGTGTGAATACCTGTGCACGTAAGGCAGAATAAGCCGGATTAAAGATACCGTCCATCAATCCGTACAACGCAAGGCCAACGAACAGAAACGGCAATTTCATCCCGCCAGTAAACATCAGTACCGCCGCAACGAACATCAGTCCAAACCGGGCGATATTCGTAAACAGAAGGAGACGGATTCGGTCAATTCTGTCCACGATCATTCCTGCGAAAGGCAGAATAAGTACGTTAGGCAGCATATAAACAGTCATCGCCAGTCCCATGATGGTAGTCGAGCCTGTCAGAGAATAGATAACCAGTGGCAAAATGACTGTGGTGACTGAACTTCCTAGCATAGCGATCCAATGTCCAAGCCACAGCAGGGTGAACGCTTTGGATTGCTTTAAAGGTGAAGTGAAAGTAGCCCAGGCCGAGGGACTTCTTTCAGGTGAAGTAGAGGATAAGGTTGAGTTTTGGGTATCCATGATCACACTCCATTAGCAATTTGTAAAATACAGTATGTATTCCTTTCAATCAGAGTTGAGGTAAATATTACTAAACTTCATATTGAAACCTATTATACTAAATCTGTAACGTAATATTGTACAGAAAAAGTTGCTGTGAGGGAAGTTAAGATGAATAGCCTGCCTATGAATGAGTCAACCTAGAATAACTTTAGGCTGCAAATGAGATATAACTTACCTTTTGCATAGGGATTATTGGATAAAAGCATTGACGCGTGAAAATGAATGATGTACTATTCAATGAGTCAGCCACGTGCTAGGTTATCAAGAAAAAGGGAAAGAGTGTGGATAACATGAAAAAATTTAGTTTTTTGCCGATTATACTCATCGTGATAGCATTGCTGGTTTCGGCCTGCGGTAACAACGATAAAGGCGCCAATACGAATAATGCAGCTACCGGAGATAACGGATCTAATAATGGTAAAGCAGATACAACTGCTACAGCTACTCTTGAATCTGTAAAAGCGAGCGGCAAGCTGAGAATTGGCACGGAAGGCACCTATGCTCCGTTTACCTACCATGATGCTGCTGGTAAACTGACAGGCTTCGACGTCGATATTGCGACCGAAGTGAGTAAACGCATGGGTGTACAACCGGAGTTTATCGAGACGCAATGGGACGGCATATTCGCAGGATTGAACTCCAAGCGGTTTGACACGGTGTTCAATGAAGTATCCATTACAGATGAGCGCAAGCAAAAATATGATTTTTCCGATCCGTACATTGTCTCCAAGGCGGTTCTGATCGTGAGCGAAGATAATACGGACATCCAGAAATTTGCTGATCTGAAAGGGAAAAAGGCTGGGCAATCCCTGACTAGTAACCTGACTCAAATCGCGAAAAGCAACGGTGCGGAAATTGTGGCAACAGAGGGATTCAACCAAGCCATTGACCTCCTCACATCCAAACGGGTGGATGCGACCGTTAATGACGGATTATCCTATCTTGATCTGAAAAAGCAAAAGCCTGACGCTCCAATCAAAAAGGTGGACGAATCTTCAGATGCTTCACACAGCGCAGCTGTATTTAATAAAGGAAGCGAAGATTTGATCAAGGAAGTAAACAAAGCGCTGGCTGATATGAAGGCTGACGGTACGTACCTGAAAATTTCTGAGAAATATTTTGGAGCCGACGTATCCAAATAATAAATGAAGACCAAAAGTTCGCCAAGTCGAACCGAATCTTCTCAAACCTATCTTTTCAAAGGATGTCTGTACAATGGATGATCGCCAAATACAAATCATTATGGATTCATTATTGCCTCTGCTAAAAGCAGGGGTTTCTTTTACGATTCCGCTCACGCTTATCTCCTTTGCACTTGGACTCGTGCTGGCGTTGATTACAGCGTTGGCCCGGCTGTCCAAATGGAGAATACTCAAGCTGATTTTCGGCTTCTATGTATGGGTAATTCGGGGAACTCCTTTGCTGGTGCAATTGTATATTATTTTCTACGGTTTACCTTCCGTTGGTATTACATTAGACCCGTTTATTGCTTCAGTGATCGGCTTTACACTCAGCGTGGGGGCCTATAGCTCTGAAATTATGCGTGCGGCTATTATTTCCATTCAGGAAGGCCAATGGGAGGCGGGATACTCCCTGGGGATGACGCGCTGGCAAGTGTTGCGGCGTATCGTGCTTCCGCAAGCATCCCGTGTATCCGTACCTCCGTTGGCTAATTCATTCATCAGCTTGGTGAAGGATACCTCACTAGCTGCGACCATCACTTATGTGGAAATGTTCAGAACAGCTAACCAGATTGTAGCTACCACATACGAACCGTTATTGGTGTATACCGAGGCGGGAGTTATTTACCTGCTGTTTAGCACCATTTTGACTGTGCTACAAAATTACCTGGAAAAGCGACTGAGCCGTTTTTCCGTCAGATAAAGGAGATTGTACCGGTGATCCAAATTCGGAATATACACAAATCGTTCGGCTCGCTGGAAGTACTTAAGGGTGTTGACGTGACGTTGGGTAAAGGGAAAGTGCTTGTTATTATCGGTCCTTCCGGTTCTGGTAAAACAACGCTTTTACGCTGCTTGAATTTGCTGGAGGTTCCCGATCAGGGAGAGATTCAGGTGGGAGATATTGCACTGAATTTTGCGAAAGGAACGAAGCTCCGGCAAGAAAACATTTTGGCGCTGCGTAAGCGGACAGGGATGGTATTTCAATCCTACAACCTCTTTCCGCATATGACAGCAGTACAAAATGTGATGGAGGGACAAGTCACGGTTCAGAAAAAGAGCAAGGACGAGGCGCGTAAACGTGCATTGGAGTTGCTTAAAAAAGTGGGACTGGCTGATAAAGCGGAATCCTATCCGCATCAGTTGTCGGGAGGACAGCAGCAACGGGTCGGTATTGCCCGGGCAATGGCGGTCGAACCTGAGGTACTGTTGTTCGACGAGCCGACCTCCGCTCTTGATCCCGAGTTGGTAGGTGAGGTGCTCAAGGTCATGAAGCAGCTGGCTGCCGAAGGGATGACCATGGTCATTGTCACCCATGAAATGAAATTTGCGGCCGAGGTCGCGGACCATGTGATTTTGATGGATCAGGGTGTAATCGTTGAGCAGGGTACGCCGCATGAGGTTCTGGAGCAGCCCACCAGTCCACGGGCTATTCAGTTTTTGAATCGTCTGAGCGGGGAAGCGGAATAAAGGGAGGTCATAGAAGTTGAGCTGGAAAATTCCATGGTGCGCCACTGCGCAGGCGGATGGTGCTTCCCATCGCTGTTGCCCCCAGATTTCCTGGTTGAATACTCAATGGTAGAATCCGGGGGCAAAGGCGAACGCTGCCGCTTGTACAGCACCACTCCGCTTACTCCGTTTTCCATGTAAATTTGTCGCGTTCAGCTTATATAACCCTAAAGAAGAGAAAAGAACCTCTGAGTGCGCCAATATGGGCATCAGAGGTTCTTTGCATATGATGATACACGTCCGAAAAAGAAAAAATCAGAAGAACCCAACTCGTCCTTCGGCCACATTTTTTAACCAGTCCTGCTTGCGGCTCTTATCGAGCTCGCCTCGCATACCTTTAATAATCAGCTCAATATCGGCTTTTCCCTGCTCATGCCATTCCAAAGCAGTGCTGACATACAGTTCTCCGAGCTGAGCGAGGGAAAAGCCGTCAGTCATCGCTGCCGCCTTCTGTGTACCTGTCTCCCCTGCAAAAACAAGGAAGTTACGCAGCTTGAGATACGCAAGTCGCAGCGCTTCGTCAGGTAAACTGATTTCATAGGCCCGATCGAATCGACCCGCCCGGTTCATTAGACCCGGGTCAATTTTTTCGGGATAATTGGTCGTTCCGATCAGGAAGATGCCCTCCTTGGATGTAGCACCGTCGAGGGTATTCAGGAAAAAGGAACGAACCTCCTGAGGCATAGAATCAATGTCCTCAATGACCAGCACCATCGGAGCCAGGCGAGTAGCCGCCTCGAACACCTCTTTGACCGATTCACTGGTTGTATACTCCGTAATTTGCCAGTAGGCGGCCGGACCCGGTACACTGTTGGCAATTGATTTTACAAGTGTTGTTTTACCGTTGCCCGGATGGCCGTATAGCAGAATACCACGCTTGTAAGGAATGTTATAAGTCTGATAGAAAGAACGATCTGCTTCAAAAAACTGATCGAGTGATCGGAAAATATCCCGCTTGATTTCCGCTTTCAAAATCACGTCATCCCGCGTAATTGCGCGGGTTATCGGCTCCGCCTGCCGTGAAAGTCCACGGCTTGTGTCGGTAAAGACGGTGACACGCTTCATATTTTGCTTGCGTTCACGACCGCGTACTCCCGCGAGGAAGCCTTGCAGCTCCTGGTCGCCTATCGCAAATACGTAATCTTCATTATATACGCCATTATCACGGAAAAAGGGAACTCGCGCCAGCGCGATGCCCCACTTGGGATAGGCGAATACATTATTACGCATCGACAGATGCACGCCGTATTCTGGGGTCGGCCCGTCATCATCATACTGGATGGTGCGTTCCTCCAAACGATCGAAGACCCGCGCCACATGCTCCAGATCAGGGCTGGCTGAACGAATATCCTCCTCCAGCAAATCCCAATACTCAATATTGGGATCATCGCTGGCATACAGCTCGTATTTTACGCCATAGCGGTTATAGAGTGCTTCACTGATACCGTCGATCAGACGGGCATAAGCGGCATAACCGGTAATGCGCCCATCTGTACGTTCATCAAATTCGTAAATAGCCGGGATGTCTATACTCAAATTATTTGGCTCCTTTCAGGGCGGCCAGCGGCTTGCATTTAGCTACAACTGCTGCGAGTCCTGCCCCGGTAACACTTTCGATAATATCATCTACATTTTTGTAGGCTTGCGGAGATTCGTCGATAATGCTTTCCAGCGATGCCTGATTGACCACAATTTCGTCGTCTGTCCCTACACCCAGTGCCCCTGCAAAATCGTCCACACTGACGAGCCGTTTGGTCGCAGAACGCGAACGAATGCGGCCCGCTCCATGGCAAATGGAGTGGAAGTTATCCTGACCGCCCGGTAAACCTACCATAATATAAGAGGCTGTCCCCATAGAGCCGGGGATCAGGGCCGGATGCCCTGTCGCCTGATAAGGCCGCGGATTGTCGGGGTGCCCTGCTGGGAGAGCGCGCGTAGCACCTTTACGATGCACAAACACGCTGCCGTGATCCGGATGGGATTCCTTCCAAGCATAATTGTGCATCAGATCGTACAAAGTACGCAACTCGCATTTTGTACCAAAGACATCGCGGAAGGCTTCACGCACGGAATATGCGATTAGATGTCGGTTCACCACGGCATAATTCAGCGCCGAATACATCATATCGACATAATGTGCAGCCTCGGGATGATCCAGCGGTGCGAATACCAGTCTCGGGTCGGAGGTACCGAGTCCGAGACGGCTCATCGCCTTGGCAATGGCAGATGAACTGGTCTGGCTGACGGCTCCACCCCAAGCCCGTGATCCGGAATGAATCATCACAGCCACCTGACCGTCGAACATACCCCAAGCTTCAGCTGTTTCGCGGTTTTCTTCCGCGATTTCAATCGCCTGAATTTCGACGAAATGATTGCCTCCACCCAGCGTGCCGAGCTGCCGGTGAGCCCGATGCCATATACGGTCTTCTACGAGATTCAGCACCTCCTCGTCAAATGAGAACTTACTGTGCTCTACATGGGTGAGTGAGGTGGACTTCTTAGGAGTGTAGCTATCCGGAATATATTTATTGGGTAAGCCATGCAGACCCTTGCGTACAATATGCTCCAGTCGAATATCCGAATAATGCCCGCGTTGGTGGGCTTCCATAGGCAAGTATTTGTCGATAGTCTTAACCAACTTACGGCGCAGCTTGGTTTCCTTCAAAGCATCCTTGTGCAGATTGGTCAGGTGTACGCGCATGCCGCAGCCGATATCACTACCGACGATGGAGGGAGATACATAGCCGTCCTCCATTCCCCATACAGCAGTCGTACCGATGCAGGTTCCGACGCCTACATGTACATCTGGTGTGTATCCCATATAGCGGATACCTGGAATTTGTAAATTGTTATTAGCCATCTCGAACACTTTGTAATCCAGCGAGGAGAAAAGTTGCTGAGAAGCATATACGGTCAGATCACCTGCCGGAAGCTTCATCAGATGGCTGTAGGGTCCTTCATGAAAGGACGAGTCGGTTGTATGCTGTATATTCATATAATTGGGTAGTTCCCTTCTTCATGTAAATTCATAAATACTTGCATAAAATGATTTGAAAAAACAAAAAAAACCGCAGACTTGTCGTCTACGGCTTCCTGCACCGAAAGTGTCATTACATTTTATGATTCAGTACATCATAAATACGTAAAATAACCTGTTCTTCCAATAGCATAAAAAATAAAAAAGCCTGGCTAATCACGCCGTAAGACAGCGTGATATCACCCATCATGTCGCCCGAACGGGGCCGATGAGACGAAAATTCAAATATGTGGTTGTATCATGCTGACTGTCTGTCGTTATCATGTAAAGCTCAGTCATGTCTGTCGGCCCCCTTTTCTTAAAGTTAACTGCTATGTTAATGGAAACCTGTGGAAGCTGTCAACCCTGAAAGGCAGAAGAGTGGAAAAATGTGACTTTACTCATGGTGGAGTGTGAGTAACATCATAGTTCAATTGAACCAAAGCTGTTATTGTACTAAATATTCAAATATTCAGATATTGTTGATCGTTTATAGGACAATTCTGTGAGGGGGACGGAGCAAGCATGGAAGGAGATCTCCAGAAGTTTAAGGCCGACTTTTTCAAAGCATTGGCTCACCCTCTGCGCATCCGTATTTTGGAGGTGCTGAGTGAAGGGGCACGGAATGTGAACGAGCTGCAGACTGCGCTCGGCTCCGAAGGTTCTGCCGTATCGCAGCAATTGGCCGTTTTACGGGCCAAAAATTTGGTGAACAGCTTCAAGGAAGGTACAACGGTCGTGTACTCATTACGTGATCCGCTTTTGACGGAGCTGCTTGCGGTGGCGCGGCGAATTTTTGACAATCATTTGGTCGAAGCGATCTCGTTGCTAGAAGGTATACGTAACGAGAAGTAATGCTACTACAGAAAAGAAGGGTTATAGGAATGAAGTGGACAGGAAGGTTCGAAGGCTATAACGCAGGGGCTTTGCGAAAGGATCTGATTTCCGGAAGTATTGTAGCGATTGTGGCGATTCCGCTCGGTATGGCGTTTGCCATTGCATCAGGAGTAAAGCCGGAATATGGGCTGTACACAACCATTGTAGCGGGAATTTTGGTTTCGTTGCTGGGAGGGTCCAAATTCCAGATCGGAGGGCCTACAGGTGCGTTTATTCCGATTTTGCTGGCTATTGTCATGCAATACGGTTATGAAAATTTACTTATAGCCGGTTTTATGGCGGGCATTATGCTCATTTTAATGGGTGTGCTAAGGCTGGGGGCACTGATCAAGTTTATTCCCAAGCCAGTAACGATTGGCTTTACGGCCGGGATTGCCGTGACGATCTTCAGTGGTCAGATTGCTAACTTTCTCGGCTTGCGCGGGGTAGAGCGGCATGAAACTTTTCTGCCTTCCATGGCAGAGCTCATCCATCGACTTCCTTCACTGAATGTGTATAGTATCCTGACGGCTTGTATCTGTCTTGCCGCGCTTATTTTGGTGCCTAAAAAATGGCCCAAGATACCCGGCTCACTGGTCGGCCTACTCTTGTCAACGCTGGTGGCAGCCTTGCTTTTTCCAGGGCAGGTGGCTACGATTGGAACTGCTTATGGCGCGATTCCGGCATCTTTGCCCGAGCTTCATATTCCTGCGATGACGTGGGATTTGATCGTGAAGCTCTTGCCGCCAGCACTTGTTATTGCGATGCTGGGAGCTATTGAATCTCTGCTTTCAGCGGTGGTAGCTGACGGGATGACGGGAGCCCGGCATAACAGCAATCGTGAACTGGTTGGACAAGGGATTGCTAATTTGCTGACACCACTGTTCGGCGGCATTCCTGCAACAGGTGCAATTGCCCGCACAGCCACTAATATCCGCAACGGGGCTGTTTCTCCTATGTCAGGCATCGTGCATGGGTTCGTTGTGCTCCTCATTCTGGTGCTTTTTGCACCTTATGCATCTAATATTCCGTTGGCCAGTATGGCTCCGGTGTTGATGGTAGTAGCCTGGAATATGAGTGAGCGCAAGCATTTTGCGCACATTCTCAAAACGCGGACAGCGGATTCTATTGTGCTGGTCGTCACCTTTTTGCTGACGGTTTTTACGACGCTGACAACGGCTGTGGAGGTGGGTCTAATTCTGGCGATTGTACTGTTTGTCAAACGTATGAGCAATACACTTTCAGTAGATAAGGTACTTCCTGATCCTTCTGTAAAACATGAAAAAGTAGGCGCACATATGGTCACAGAGCAGCATGATTGCCCGCAGGTGGCTATTTACAATGTGGAAGGTCCCCTGTTTTTCGGTGCAGCTTCGGTATTGGAAAACTCAGGTGTGGGGGGGCAGACTGACCACCTACAAGGGATTTTGTTGTTGCGTATGGGAAAGGTCCCTTTTATGGATATGACGGGAGAGGCTAACTTTACCGCATTAATTCAGAGATACCGGAAGTCTGGTGGGACGGTGCTTGTTTCCGGACTCCAGTCTCAACCGCTGGCGTTACTACAGAAAACCGGATGCTACGACATGATCGGACAAAAGCATTTTTTCGAACATACGGGAGAGGCCCTTACGGCAGCCCTTGCACTGGTGAATCAGGATCAATGCTGTGGATGCAGGCAAATGGCTTTTCGGGAATGTACGAGTCTGTGTCGCAGATCGCTGCAATCCAAATCTTCCTTTCCGGATGGAGCCGTTTCGGTTCCCATACCTGTAAATAGTGGCAGATAGCATTCTTCTAAATTTGTAGCTGAATGCCGAAAAATCTCTTCTATTTTCTGAAACAAAGTGCACAATGAAGACTCGCATTTTGCTTCGAAAATGGAAGAGATTTTTCTCTGCTTAAAGAAAAAAAGGAATAAAATTCAAAAAAATGCTTGAATATCTGATTTTATGACACTATACTAGATTCAAAAGATACCATATGTTTCATTCTTTTGTTTTAAATTGTATTTAATACATGCATATTAACCTCCTCGATTACTTCTAGTTTCTTTCCTACCTTTTTCTTCATTTTTTTCACTTACTTTTTTCAAGACTTGTCCACCTGTTCATACCTGATTGTCGTCTCCTTGTGGTCTGCACCAAGGGTTGTTCACCTCAGAATGATGACCTATGGATTTCACCCCAGAATCTATATTTTTTAAAGGAGGTGAGTACCAGAGGCTATTTTGTGAGCTTTTGTCACAGCTGTCGGAAGGTTGTCCTTGAGAATTAAAAACCAAGTAAAGGGAGATGGAAAGTATTGATTAAATCGAAAAATATCAAAAAGACGCTGTCGGTCAGTTTTACCGCTCTTCTTGCTTTTTCTCTGATTTCTCCAGCGTATGGAGATTCCAGCACAACCTCCTCAGCAGGAGCATCGACCATTTCCGCCAAGGTTTCAGCCAAGCTGAACCAGCAATTTAGTACCAGCGAGTACGTCACCTATCTGGTTAAATTAAAAGATCAAGTGGACACGGAATCGGTTGCCAAGCATGCTTTCCAAAAGGCTTCTGCAGAGCAGATTTCCCCTGCTGCCGCTAAGCTTTCTGTACGTACAACAGTGGTGAACTCCCTCATGGATACAGCAGAAAAAACTCAACAATCCGTGGAAGAATACTTAAAGAAGGAAGTCAATAACGGAAACGTCAAAAAGTACAAGAGCTACTTCATCGTGAACGCATTTGCGGTAACCAGTACCAAAGAGGTAATGGATAATCTCGCCACACTTCCTGAGATCGACAAAATTTTACCGGATGAAAAGCGAGAACTGCAAAAGGTAGAAATAGATAAGGATGCTCAGCCAGTAGTTGAGGAATCGACAGCTGACCAAGCGGTTGCAGATCAAGCCGCTGTAGACACAGCTGTAACGGAAGAAAATGCACAAAAATCGGTGGAAGAATCCGTTTATAAGGATGCTGTAACGCCAAGCCGTGTCGAGTGGAATATTTCTAAAATCAAAGCACCACAGGTTTGGGCCAAAGGCATTGACGGCAAAGGCATTGTCGTCGCCAATCTGGATACAGGCGTCGAATATACTCACCCGGCACTGAAAAGAAAATGGCGCGGTTTGAACGCTTCCGGTCAAGTCGTGAATCCAGAGCTGAGCTGGTATGATGCGGTTGATGGAGCATCGCTGCCAACTGATTCAAATGGACATGGTACACATACGATGGGTACGAGCGTTGGCTCGGACAGCAACGGTACGAATGAAATCGGTGTTGCTCCTGGCGCCAAATGGATTGCGGTTCGAGTATTCAATCCAGATACCACCGACTCCATCTTACTGGACGGTGGACAGTGGATTCTTGCTCCTGTAGATAAAAACGGTAAAAAGCACCCTGAGCTTGCGCCGGATGTGGTGAATAACTCTTGGGGCGGCGGACCTGGCCTGGATGAATGGTATCGTCCAGTCACCAAGGCGTGGAGAGCGGCTCAGATTTTCCCTGAGTTCTCCGCAGGCAACACAACACTGTCAAATCCGGGTGGACCTGGGTCTGTAGCCAATCCGGCAAATCTGCCGGAAGCCTATGCCACAGGAGCCACCGACGTTAACAACAAGCTGGCCAGCTTCTCGCTGCGCGGTCCTTCTCCTTATGGCGAAGTGAAGCCTGAAATTTCGGCTCCTGGTGTAAACATCCGTTCTTCTGTACCTGGCGGAGTGTATGAGGGTGGATGGAACGGTACCTCCATGGCAGGCCCGCATACTGCCGGATTAGCGGCATTGCTGCTTCAGGCCAAACCATCCTTGACAGTGGATCAACTGGAGGATGTTATTTCAAAAACAGCGACGCCGCTGACAGACAGCCAGTATCGGACTTCACCGAACAATGGTTACGGATACGGTCTGATCGACGCGCTTGCTGCGGTGAATTCAGTACTTAACTGAGGATTTTGCAAAAATCCCATAAGCGATTTCCAATGAACAAGATATAGATCGAAATGGTTTAGTTCGTCTATATATTGCACTTCGGAGCGACTGAAATCGAATTTTGCATAATCCTGAACTAGAATGATCAGACAGGATTAAAAAAGACCCCGAAAATCCCTTTGAGCGGCTCGTACAGAGATTGCATACACCTGCTAACCGTGTGATGCACTATTTACGTAGCCGCTAATAAGGGGTTTTCGTACATAAAAGAATATAAAAGTCATAAAATTTCAAGAAAAATGCAAAAAAATGACTTGTATATCTGTTTTGGTAACTTTATACTATCCATAATATATGATTATATATCAATTTTTAATATAAACTGTAATGATATAACATGTATTTTCTTCGAAGTGCTCCTGCTTTTTCTCCTTGGTATCTACAGAATTTCATCGCTTTTCTATTGGGATCGTAAACTCACCTATGAAGTACAGCCACCTATGAACAACCAAATATTTTTGTGCCTCTATAATCTATGAAGGAGGTGGTCGCCAACCACATCGTGTTGCGCAACCCGTGTGTTTGATGTGCAAGGCATGAGGTCTTACTCTGTACAGGTTATTCCAGAAACATTAAACCTAGTAAAAGGAGTGGAGAAGTAATTGATTAAACCTAAACGATTCAAGAAACCACTATCTATCGGACTCTCTTTGCTTATGGCCTTTTCTTTTGTTCAACCCGCTTTGGCGAATAACACACCGGATGGCTCCAAGCTGGAGCTGAAATCAGCCTCGCACAAGGTCACGACCGCGAAGGTATCCCCGAAACTGACCAAACAGTTTGAGGAGAACAACTATGTTACCTATCTGGTCAAATTAAAAGAACAGGTAGACACCAACAAGGTTTCCAAAAATGCTCTCCAGAAGGCCTTACTTGAGAAAATAACGCCCTCCGCTGCCAAAATGGCTGCGCGCAGCCATGTGATTAGCTCTCTGCGCGAAACGGCTTCAAGAACCCAATATGGGCTTGAAAATTATTTGGATAAACAATCAGAGAGCGGCGGAGTGAAGGAATATAAAAGCTACTTTATTGTCAATGCATTGGCTGTAACAAGCACCAAGGAGGTGCTGGATCATATTTCGCAGCTGCCTGAGGTCGACAAAGTTTTGCCGAATGAAACACGTTATCTGCAAAAGGTGACGGTTGACAAGCAAGCAGAGGGAGCAGACGCCAAAACGGCTGAAAAAGCGACAACAGAAACGGCGAAGTCTGAAACGGCAGAGAAAGCTGTAGAGCTGGAGAAGGACGATGGCAAAACATCGGCTAAGCCTGGCAATGCAGGTAAGAACGCTGTAGACCCGTCTACGGTGGAATGGAACATATCCCATATTAACGCACCACAAGTGTGGGAAAAAGGAATCGACGGAACCGGAATCGTGGTTGCTAATCTCGATACAGGTGTAGATTATACACATCCGGCTCTCCATCGCAAATGGCGGGGTCTGGACGCGGCAGGCAATGTCGTGAATCCCGAGCTGAGCTGGTACGATCCGCATAGTCATGCGACGCTTCCGGTCGATCAGGAAGACGATTCCCATGGTACACATACGATGGGCACGATGGTCGGCTCCGAAGAAAACGGAACGAACCGAATTGGCGTTGCACCTGGTGCGAAGTGGATTGCGGTTCGGATTTTTAATCCGGAAACGACGGATGCGATTATACTGGATGGCGGTCAATGGCTGCTTGCGCCAAAAGATGCCCAAGGTAATCTTCATCCCGAGCTTGCTCCAGACGTAGTGAACAACTCGTGGGGAGGCGGACCGGGTCTTGATGAATGGTTCCGGCCTGTGGTTCAGGCATGGCGGGATGCTCAAATCTTCCCCGAATTCTCCGCAGGTAATACCTCACTTTCCAATCCGGGCGGACCTGCATCGGTAGCCAATCCGGCGAACTATCCGGAATCCTTTGCCACTGGAGCTACTGATAGCAATGATAAACTGGCAAGCTTCTCATTGTTAGGACCATCACCATATGGTGAGGTAAAGCCTGAAGTTTCCGCGCCGGGTGTGAATATCCGGTCATCTGTGGCTGGTGGCGCCTATAAAGGCGGATATAACGGTACTTCCATGGCGGGACCTCATGTTGCGGCACTTGCAGCTCTGTTGTTACAAGCGAATCATTCTCTTACCGTAGATCAGCTTGAGGAAATTTTGATGAACACTGCTACACCGCGCACGGACAGCACATATCCTACTTCGCCAAACAATGGATACGGACATGGTGTCATTAATGCGCTGGATGCAGTCGGATCGGTCATGCAGGGTCTGGGCTCCGTATCCGGTAAAGTCGTAACGGGTGGCGACGATCTGGAAGCACCTGTTCTCGAGCATACACCGCCTGCTGCGGCATTCGAGGGTATTGATATACCTCTGACTGCTCATGTAACGGATGATGTCGGCGTGACAGCCGTTGAGGCATTTGCCAAAACAGCGGGTACGTCAAACTATGTATATATTCCGTTGGAACGGACCTCTGGCGACAGCAAAGACGGTACATATCAAGCGTCCATCCCGACTTTTTTGGTGGACAGCGCTGGTCTGGAATACTATATTCGTGTAAATGATTACGGTAATAACGGATTTGAAACTGAAGTATACAAGGTTAATGTCTCTAAAGGCGTTAAACCAGGCTACACACAGGATTTTGAAAAAGACATTGCCGGTATCAATATCGGTGGACAGGGCAGTGTCTGGAAATGGGGAACCCCGACAAGCGGCCCTAAAAGCGCACATTCGGGTACAAAGGTCATCGCGACCAATCTCGAAGGCCAATATCAGGCCAACTCCAACAGTTATTTTATGGCCCCTCCGATTGATCTGACCGAGAGCTCAAAAGGAGCACTGGTCAGCTTCAAGCATTGGTACGATCTTGAAAACAATTCTGATTTCGGCAAAGTGTACGTAGCGACCACAAACAATCAGAATGCGTTTGAGCAGGTATTATCGTTTACCGGCACCAGCAGCGGCTGGAAAACACAATATCTTGATTTGCGAGCATTCGCGGGTCAAAAGGTATACCTCCTGTTCAACTTTACTAGTGACAATACGATTGTGAAAGATGGCTGGTATATCGACGATCTGTCGATTCAGGAACCAGACACCGCTGCACCTGCTGCACCGAGCAACTTGACTGCTGAAGCGGATACTGTGGGCAACGTTGCACTGGCCTGGAATGCTTCATCCGATGAAGATGTGAAGCAGTATAAGGTGTATCGTTCTACCCAATCAGGCAAAAATTATACTTCCATCGGTACAACCTCGGGACTGACATTCACAGATACGATCACCGTCGGCGGTGCGACCTATCATTATGCAGTGGCGGCCGAGGATTATAGCGGTAACGAAGGAATCAAGTCGAACGAGGCTTCTCTGAGAGTAGACGTGCCCGATACGCTGTATAGTGATCATTTTGACGGCAGCTCGGATAATGGCTGGACTCATTCCGGTACCAAGGATGAATGGGAACGCGGCATTCCTAAGGAAGTAGGACCCGAGAGCGCAGTGTCCAAACCGAATGTGTGGGCAACCGATCTTGATAGCAACTATGAGAACGGAGCTGACTTTTCGCTGGTTTCTCCAAAAATTAATTTGAATGGTGTGCGCAACGCAACACTGACCTTCAACCACTGGTTTGAAATTGAGGCAGGCTATGACTACGGTTATGTGGAAGTGTCCAAAAACAATGGCGACACGTGGACAGAGCTGGGTAAATTCTCTCACAACACGAGTGGTAAAAAGTGGGCACCGGTTTATTACAATCTGGATAGCTACACCGGCAATGAGATCCAAATTCGCTTCCGCTTGAAATCGGATAACAGTGTGAACAAAAACGGCTGGTACATTGACGATTTCCGTGTGCTGGGCATTCCAGCTTCGACAGTGACCAAGGATCTCGTACCTGAGTCGAATATCAAGTTGGAAAAAGCGGAAGAACAATTCCCACTGTACAAAATTACAAGCACTGAAAAGAGTGAATTCCAGGAGAAAGTGAAGCCAGCAGAAACAACGGTGGATAGTGGACGTGTCGGTCTCGACAGTCTTCCAGCCAGCGCTACGGTTACGGTACTGGAAACCGGCCGTTCGGTGAAAACCGATCCGACCACGGGCAAATACAGCTTCACTCATGTAGCGGGTGACTATACGTTGAAGGCTGAAGCCTATGGTTACGTGCCTCAAACGAAAGCAGTTACTATTGAGAATAACAAGGTAATTAGAGCGAACTTTAGTCTCCAGGCCGTACCTCATGGTACGATTCACGGGGTCATTACCGACAAGCAATCCGGTGAACCGATCCAAAAAGCGAAAGTATTGGTACTGGAGGATGCACGTATTGCTCCGGTAGAGACGAATGAGGCTGGAGAATTTACGCTGGACGTGCTGGAAGGAACATACACATTGTCCATTGCGGCCGAGAATTATTATAGCGATAGCGTATCCGTTACTGCCCCTCCAAACGGCAGTGTGGAAGCGAATGTCACGTTGAAACCTTTCATCGGCTTCCAGGGAGGCATCGCCTATGATGACGGTACAGGAGAAAATGCCAGAGCCTTTAACGCGGCGGGCAACTCTTGGGCAGTCAGAATGACACCTGAGTCGGAAGTGGCTCAAGTGACAGGTGCATCACTTTTGTTCTGGAACTCAGCCTTCCCGACTCCGGGAGGAACGGCATTCCAATACTCTGTCTATGATGCCTCCGGTGCGGCGGGCGCACCTGGACGTCTATTGGCTGGTCCATTCGATGGTACTGCCGTACGGGATGAGACACAATGGACGACAGTACAGCTGCCAGAGCCGGTGACGGTTCAAGGTGACTTTTACATCGTTTATACGCAGTCTGCTGTAGGCACACAGTCGCCGGGTCTTGCTACAGATGAGAGTGGACCGAATGCACTTCGCAGCTGGCAGGGTGTGAGCGGCACATGGAGCCAATCACCTGAAGACGAAGGCAATTACATGATCCGGGCTATCGTCAGATATCCGGTGAATGCTCCAACAATTACAACACCTACGAAGGCAACCTATACGCAGGAAGAGTCGATTACCATAACAGGCACTTCCCCAGCAGAAGGAGCCGATATTCAGCTCTTTAACGGCAAGGAACTGGCTGGCACAACCAAGGTGAAGGATCGTCAGTTCAGTCTGTCGGTCGATCTTCAGCCAGGTGCTAATCCGCTAAGTGTTCAAGCAGCGGTATACGGCAAATTAACGGATCGTTCCGAGCCGGTGGTCGTGACGCTCGACCAGACTAAACCGGGCCTGATCCTGACTTCGCCAGATGAAGGAGCCCGTACGAATGCAGGTGTCGTAAGTGTAGTCGGTACGGTGTATGACGAGTTCCTCACCGAATTGACGATTAACGGCGAGCCAGCCGAATTTGGAAGTGACGGCAGCTTTAACAAGCGGTTACTTATCAACGAAGGTGAAAATCAAATTACGGTGACGGCCAAGGATCTTGCCGAAAACGAAACGACCGTTACCCGCTCGGTGTATGTCGATACAGCTCTGCCTAAGCTCGAAAATATTAGCCCTGCTGAGGATGTGCGCATCACTCCAGGACAGCCGGTACGAGTATCCTTTGACAGTGCATCCGGCTTGGAGGCGGCCTTCCATGTGGAGCTGCCCTTCAACTTGTCCACCTTGGCCAGCAACGAAATTCCGTTAAACGAAACTTCGTCAGGCCACTATGAAGGTACTTATTTCACTTCATCTTCTTTGAACCTGGAAGGCGGAGTCATCGTGATCCGGGTAAGGGATGCAGCGGGAAATGAAGTGGAGACGGAGGCGCCGGGAAGATTGTATGTTACCAATGGTGGAGGACAGGACCCTGATCCGAATCCACCTACATCGAATGAAAAGCCAGTAGCCATTATTCAGGCTAACGAATCAGCCAAGAAGAACAAAAATGTACAATTTAACGCCAAAGCTTCACGTGATGTAGATGGTGAAATTGTCAGTTACAGCTGGAATTTTGGCGATGGCGATACAGCGATCGGTTCCAAGGTGAAGCATAAATTCACCACAGCCGGAACGTATACCGTAGAGCTAACGGTGACGGATAATGACGGCGCAAGCGGTAAGACTGTGCATACGATCACGATCCGTTAACAGCGAGTAGGGAATGGAAGGCTTTTTTTAGAATAGCAATGAAGGCCCACAGCAAGCCCCGGTTTATAGAGGCTGCTGTGGGTCTTTTTTAAATTGTCGAACCGTTCAGGAAGCGATACAATTGAATAGAATTCTATGAAGTGAATCGTTTCACAATAATATTTTTTTAAGCAGGAGAGGATCATATGATTCATTTGCAAAAAGAAAGCGGGCGTATCCGTCTTGTGCTGGATGCCTATTTTATGGGGGAAGATATTGTTGTACTCATTTCAGGCGGTGATCAACCCCATTTGGGAACGATTACAGCAGGGGCCAGGCTCGAGCCGATTCAAACTGTGCAATTGCAAACCCACAAGGAATTTTATATTACCGAAGAAATTGCAGTTCGTTTGCGAAAAGAGTTTGCAGGCAACTTTGCCATTTGCTGCGGGGCGCATTTGGATCATGCAACCAAGGATGAGATTCGAGTGCTGACAGACATGGCTATACAACTGGGAAAAGAACTTATTGGAGAACTCAAGCAAGTACGCTTGTAGCGATCTTTTTAAGTGAACTCCCGAATGAGTAGATTGCGATATGGATACTTACTAAAGGCGTACTTAAAAAGTAATGCAAAGCCATCATCCTCAATTTGCACGGATTTTAGCGTAGAGGATGGAATTAAACTACGGATCATGACATGAACTGCACGCTGGTCTTGCCTGTTGATCGCTTTGGCTAAGGCAGAAGCAAAACATGGATTACGTGCCAATTCGCGATACAGCGGAAAAACGGCTTTGGCGATGGCGCGATGAACCCTCGGCTCAAACGTAAACTGCACAGTCCCCGGTGGAATCGTCGTTCCGTTCGTATAATAGAGCATCGGCGGCTGAGCTAAAAAGGAAATAAAGTAGCCGATGCCATTCGTGCCTAAGCCTTGCTTGGCGGCAAATGGAGCTACCGAGCAAAGGAGGGATTTCATCCGATCCAAATTGCCCTGAACGACAGCTCGTGACCATTGGACGGCAAAAGCACGGCGGGTTGCAATAGCTTTGTAAAATGGCAGCATAGCGGCAGATATTTTCCTGAGCGTGTCAGCGGTTAAACGTTTGTGAGGCGAGCCCTTTTTGCGGGATGTTACACGATATAACATAGCTCCGTCCTCCTTGGCAGGATGCTCTCATGGAGCGCAATTTATCTGTAATAGGTAAAATACTGTATGCCCGGTTACCTCAAAAAGTGCTTATGTAGCTATGATTTTTCTTTTTAACGTTCTAATTTAGAAATTTGAAATAAGTACTGTCCTGATTTGTAAGATTGTGGTACCCTAGAACTTATATATTGCTATTTTACTTATTGGAGTTGAATTAAACAGATGAGTGATTTTTACAAGGAGCCTCGATCTTCCGATCCTTTTCAGGAGACGAACGATTATAACGCCCCATTTAACCCGCCCCCAGTGGTTCCACCTACAAACAGTAAAGCTGTTGCCTCGATGGTGCTCGGGATTTTATCTGTTGTCATTCCCTATCTTGGGTTGATTATCGGAATTGTGGGTATTATTTTGTCCAGTCTTTCCCTGAAGGAAATTAACCGTCATGGCGAGCAAGGCAGAGGTATGGCCATTGCTGGACTGGTATGCAGTATTATTGGTACACTGATTTATGCGCTGATCATCATTTTCTTAGTTGTTGTTTTAGTTGTGGCGGCCTCAAGTGGCGATCCGGATATTTTTTCAGATATTTAATGAATTGAAGAATGCTTGAGTCAGACAAACCATTCACGATTTGACTATTGGATGTTATGATAAAAGGAGTCCAATGAAGGAGAGTGAAGCCGGATGGCACGTACTCAAACACAAAAAGCGCTGAGCAAGGCGAAACGCGCTGGAACCTATTGCGCTGCACAGAGCCGCAAAACGAATGGTCATTATGGCGAGATCTCACAGCATGTGCGAATGAAGCCAACCAAGCAGGAACTATTACAAAAAATAAAGCACAAGAAGCGAATCGTTCAGAGCGACGCTTCTTTTTTTTGTCTTTAGCGAGAATTTTTTTGTTTTTTATAGAAGTTGTCACAATCATGAAGACAGTATTCGTTATACAGGATGATGACGGACACACAAGGAGGTGATCCTATGGAACGGTTCAGCCCCGGGGCCAACGACCATACAGAACATGTAGAATCCATCGTGGAACGCGTCAAAGCTGGCGATCAACAGGCTTATGCCACCATCATACGTACTTTTGAAAAGCAGATATATACGTATTGCTATTACATCCTGAAAAACCGCGAGGAAGCGGAGGATGCGGTACAGGACATATTTATCAAAGTATATCAGGCGATAGGTAAATATCGACAGCAGGTTTCCTTTTCGGCGTGGCTTTATAAAGTAGCGTACTATCACTGCCTGGATCAAATCAGGAAAAAAAGCCGCTGGCATCGATTAATATCGATACAAAAAGAGCAACAGCAACATTTCGATGATTACCATCCATCCGATGATGACCGCGAAGTCGATGAGCTTTTAATGAATCTGAATTCGGAAGAAAGAAATCTTGTGCTGTTGAAAGCTGTTGAGCAGTACAGCTTTGAGGAGATCGGAGAAATTATGGATTGCAAGCCCGCGACTTTGCGAAAAAAGTATGAACGGTTACGCAAAAAGCTGATTCAGCAAAAAATGAAAAAAGGAGGGCTAACAAATGAGCGCATGGCAGGATCAAACTGAACACGAGCAAATGGAGCAAATCCGCCGCACGGTCCAAAATAAGAAGATGCCTCAGGTTAGCTATACGGATGACATTATGAAGAGGTTGAGGGAAATGGACATGGTGAGTAGGAAGTTGACTCATAAAAAAGGCACATGGGCCCAAAGAGTGGCTATTAGTGCGTCTGCTGCGGCAGTTTTGGGAGGACTGGTGCTGGGAAGCGGTTTTGTGTCTCCGGCTATGGCCGAAACGTTAAAAAACATCCCGTTGATCGGCAGCGTATTCCAATATAATTTTGACAGAAGCTTGCAGCAAGCCAGTAAATCTGGATTGACGACGACACCCCATTTGAGTGTATCCCGCGATGGAGTGACCTTGAACATCAAAGAGGTTATGTTTGACGGAACACGGCTGGTGTTCATGATTGAACGCCAAGGGGTAGAAGATGAGAGGATTATGTCCCCTTATTTGCCCGAGGATGCCGTGAGTGTCGAGGGGAATACATTGGAGAAGGTACCCGTGGAAAAGCAAAAAAAGGGGTATTTGTTCACACCTAAGGTCTTTATTGAAGGACAAAAGATGGTGTACGGTTCGTTTACGGACGCGGTTGGCAAAAAGGAAGACGGCAAGCTCATCAACAATATGGCTATGTATGAAATCATCAAAGGACTGTCGGAGAAAAATCTATCTGACGAATTTGAGATTACAGTAAAAGTGAATGTGAGCGGCTTCCATGAGCCATTTGAATTTCAGGTGCCGGTGAAGAATTTATCCAAAAACAAAATTTTGCTGAAGCCTGATAAGACACAGAGCAGCGGAACGTTCAGTTACACGGTGAAGCAGATCGAGCTGACTCCGGTAACAACCCGTCTTATTGTGGACAGCAAGGGCAAAGTACCGAGCACCGCGGAGCAATCAGGCGATTTAAGCGCGACTAAAATGTATTACGACATTGTGGATCAGGACGGAAATCAGCTGGAGCAACATATGTTAGGTCTGTTCCATCGCAGTCCTGATTCCGAATACCATGAGGATGAAGCATACAGTCCATTTGCAAAAAAACCGACCTCTATTACGATCAAGCCGTACACTATGACGGTTAAGAAGGACTGGTCTGTGATAGAGGATCAAGAGGGAAATTGGGCCAAAACATATCATAAGGATTTGGAAATGACGATCCCAGTCCCATCTCAATGATAAAACAACCCAACCCGGACGATAAAGGAGAGAAAATACGAATGAAGCAATATATTAAAGTGAAGCATATAATGTTCAAATCGGCTATTCTAGCTTCAGTAACTATGATTATGGGTACAGGAGTGACGATTTCCGATACTGCATCGCAAATCCAGGCAGCAGCTGCACAATCAACTGCCCCAACGGCAAGCGCAAGCAGTCTGACCCGGGATGGCGTCACACTGACGGTCAAAAAGGTGAAATATGACGGGATTCGTCTGACCGTGCAAATTGAACGCAAGGGGATCAACAAGATCAGTACAATGCCTCCTTTCAGCAAGGACAAATCCCAGAAGTTAGAAAAGGGTTACCTAATAGATCCTCAAATATCTATTAATGGAGAAAAAATAAATTATACGAGACTCACAAACGCGGTATTCGACGAAAATAAGAAAATGTTGGATAATACAATAGAGATTACATTAGACAAAGGATTATCAGAAAAAAATCTGCCAGACTCATTTGAAATGGCATTAAAAATCAATGTTAGCGGCATTAAAGAACCGTTTGCATTTAAGGTGCCTGTGCAGAATACGGTGAAGGACAAACTGGTCCTTAAGCCGGAAAAAACGCAGAGCAGCGGAGATTTCAGTTATACCGTCAAGCAGATTGAGCTCTCCTCGGCCAATACCCGGATCATTATTGATAGCAATGGTAAAGTGCCGAGTACATCCAAACAGACTGGAAATTGGAGTGCAACCAAGATGTATTATGACATTGCGGACCCGCAAGGCAAACTGATTGCTCAAGAAATGAGGGGAATTTATTACAAGGCTCCGGCGCTCAAATATCACGAAGATGAAATGTATGCTCCGTTTGCAACCAGACCCTCTTCCATCACCATCAGGCCGTATACGCTGACCGTCAACAAGAAATGGGCGCCTATGAAGGATGCCCAGGGTAAAGAGGTTAAAACATACCATAAAGACTTAGAAATGGTAATCCCGTTGAGTAATTGACCTTATACAGAAAAACAAAAGAAGCGGAGCGAATCGTTCAGGCAACGCTTCTTTTGTGCTTCGTAAGATTCAATCCATTACTGCAAAAAGAACTTGATAATAATTATCATTCTTGTTAGAATATCATAAGAAAGAAGGAACCCGGGCATGGGCTCCTTCATTATAAAGCTATGGTTTGGCTTGAAATCAAAGGTTTACTTGGCTTCAAAGGTTTTACAGTCTGTTTCTTCGGACGTGTGAGTGTTCGCAGGTTTGTTGCTTACGATATAAATGGAGCTAGCGCTACATTTGTTGTCTTGAGCCCAGTACGTACATGAGTTGACTTCACACAAAACGTCTTTTGCCATGTTGTTCACCTCCTTATATGGATGTGATGGGCTGAGCAAATAGTATCACGGTTAGTCAAGGTAGGACTTGTCCAACTGTATCTACCCTCTTGTTAAAAAGAGGGATTTTGCTATGCCTACTTGTACAATATCAAATGAATTTTAAAATTGCAATGTTTGCTTTATTTTGTAGTTCAAAGCGGACACAAGTGTCCCTTTTAATTAAAAAACAAAAGCTGTCCTCCATGCAGAACGAAATGTTTCTCTGCCGGAGACAGCTTTTTTATGTTTTTCTGACATAAGGACAGCACTAAAAGACTTAGCGCACGTTAGGAATATTTACGATGGGATCAATGTCAGCATCATAGTCCACACCCTCGAACTCAAAGCCGAACAGTTGGAAAAATTCGCGACGATATCCTTCAAGATCCGACAATTCGTAGATATTGCTTGTCGTCAGCGCCTCCCATATTTTCGCAACCTCTGCCTGCACGTCTTCGCGCAGTTCCCAATCATCAATGCGAATACGACCTTCTTCATCTACAGGAGTTTCTGGTGCGTACAGACGCTCGGCAAACAGGCGGTAGCTCTGTTCTACGCACCCTTCATGCAGCCCTTTTTCCTTCATCACCTTATATAAAGCGGAAATATACAGAGGAACGACAGGGATGGCGGAGCTGGATTGGGTAACGAGTCCTTTGGTGACTGCGACGAAGGCGCGTCCGCCTGTAGCTTTCAGTTGATCGTTCAGCTGACGTGCTGTCGACTCCAGATGATCTTTTGCACTTCCGATACTGCCTTCTCTGTAGATGGCTTGTGTAATATCTGAACCGATATACGAAAATGAGAAGGTAGTGGCGTTATCAGCGAGTACACCGCCTTCACGCAAGGCGTCAATCCATATTTTCCAGTCCTCACCGCCCATAACCTCTACAGTCCTCTGTACTTCTTCTTCTGTTGCGGGTTCGAGCGTCACGCTGCTGACTTCACCGGTGTGGAAGTTAACGGTCTTATTGGTGTAGGGTTCACCAATAGGTTTAAGCACGGAATTAAACGTTTCGCCTGTGCGGGGATTTGTACGGCGACCTGAAGCGACACTGTACACCACCAGATCGACTTGTCCCAGTTCTTCGCGAATGGCTTCCACGGTTTTGGCTTTGACCTCATCCGAGAAGGCATCTCCTGTCACGCTTAAGGATTTAAGCCCAGCTTCCTGCGCAGCTTTTTCAAATGCAGCAGAATTGTACCAGCCTGCCGATGCTGTACGTGTAGCCGTAGCATTACTAGGACGATATACACCAATTGTATTGGCACGCGCACCGAAAGCGGCAGTAATTCGAGAGGCCAACCCATATCCGGCAGATGCCCCGATCACAAGCACATTACGGGGTCCCTGGATAGCAGGACGGGCCTGTACATAGTCAATTTGCTCCTGAACATGTTGGGCACAGCCCACCGGATGAGCAGTGGTGCAGATAAAGCCACGTGTTCTTGGTTTGATAATCATGTTATTGTAATTCCTCTCTTCTTGTAGCGATCTCACCCTTACTATTTTAACTTTTAACAATTTTTTTTCAAACGTGGATTTCAGTAAGTATCCTTTTTACTAAAAAGTGTATCCCTGTACAGGGTGGCAAGTGCCTAAGGGTCTGCATATGATGCTGTAACGATAAACATGAGAAGGGAGAGAGCTGCTTGAAGAATAAGAGCCGCAAAACCACCAGAAACAAAAAGCCGCTCTATCGTGTAATTGACCCGGATATGAATGAATTAAGCATGATACAGCGCGTGAAGCTACAGCCTGCGGAGAGGGAGACAGAAGCAAGACTTCATCAAGTTGCTTCTCCGCCTCCCCCAACAACAGAGGAGTCGGAGCTACAGACTGTTGTCGAACCTGAAGTCGAGGCTTCGCACGAGACAGAGGTTGAAGGTGCGGATGAAGAGGAGACTCAAGTTTCGATGGAGGAACCCCAAGAGCCAGAGCCACAACCTGATCCAATTGATGTGGAGGAAATTTTGAGCAATAAGAAGGCTCCGCATGTAAACAACGCTTTCATCTATACAGACGATTTGAGCGATCTCGCTGTGACGGGTGAGAAGATCGCTCCCGCTTCCATAGATTCCAGCAAGCTGAAACAAGAGAGTATCCAAACGGAATCTCTGGCGGATTATGCCGTTCATACGATTAAAATAGCCGACGGTGCTGTGACTTCTTCGAAGATTGCGCCGGATTCCATTACGGTGGAGCATCTGTCGGATGCATCTGTGGCAGGTAGCAAATTGCAGGATCGTTCCATTGGCGGTGAAAAACTTCGGGATGGCAGCATCACACCAGAAAAGCTGGCCGATAAGATTATCAGCGGCGATCATATTGCGAATGGCTCCATTGAGAGTCGTCACTTCAAACAATGGATCGTATCTTCAGATATGCTTCAAGACCAGGCGGTTACCTCTGATAAAATCCGCAGCGGTACGATTCAATCGAACAATTTGGCTAATGAAGCTGTCGACAGCTCCAAACTTGGTGATCAGTCTGTGACCACTTCCAAACTGCGGGATGGGGCTGTGGATGGATCTAAAATCCAGGCTGGCAGCATTGAGAGCGCACACCTGACCGAGCATGCCGTTCATGCCCGGCATCTGGCCCCCGGTTCGATTAATCGCAAGCAGCTATCCAACGGAATTGTGGGCAAGGACCAATTGGAGGAAGGCATTGTCAGCGGGCGTCATCTGGAGCCTGAGGCGGTCACCAGTGCGCACGTTCAGGCTGGAGCGATTGAACGAAAGCATCTGAGTCCTGGCTCCATCGGGGAAGAGCAGCTTGGAACGGGCCAAGTGACAGCCCGCCATCTGGCGGATCGGAGCATTCAGTCCAATAAACTGGCGGATCAGTCTGTAGGCTCGTTGCAAATTGTCGATCAATCCGTCACTTCATCCAAAATATCGGATCAGAGCATTCTGCCCCACAAAATTGCCGATGAGGCGGTACTTACCAGACATATCGCTCCAGCAGCCATACAAGGACCTCAGATTTCCCCAGAGGCAGTCTCTTCCTTGCATCTCCAGTCCGAAATCATTCGGAAAGATCATATTGCATCAGAGGCGGTTACGGAGCGGCATTTGCAATCCGGGGCTGTGACGAGCGAGAAATTAGGGAAGGGCGCAGTTCTGGATCACCATGTGGCGAATCAGGCTGTCAAGGAAAATCACATTGCTTCGAACGCTATTAAGTCTGACAAAATCGCTGACGAAGCAGTGACGGAAACTAAAATTGGCACAGGGGCGGTAACCGGAAATAAAATTGCGTCTCAAGCCATTACACACGTACACATTGCAACGGGCGTAATTCGTGAAAACCACCTTGCCAACAACAGTGTGGGTGGAAAGGCATTGCAGTCTCAATCAGTTGACTCGACACATCTGGCCCAGAGTTCTGTGCTGAGCACACATCTTGGGGAAGACAGTGTTGGGACCTCGGCTTTGCAAGAACAGTCCGTTACCGCAGACATACTGGGTGAAGGTGCTGTTCAAACCGCCCATCTGGCCAGTGGAGCAGTATACTCCCATCATTTGCAGGATCATGCCGTTACTTCGCTGAAACTATCGCCGGAAAGTGTGGCTACGGATAAAATTAATGATTTGGCGATTACTGCACCTAAGTTAGCTGAGGGCAGTGTTACTTCCTCTAAGCTGTCTGCTCGTTCCGTGCAGCCGTGGCACATTACGGATAAAGCGGTGCAGAGTAACCATCTGGCTGTTGAAGCGGTGGAGGCGAATCATCTCGCTCCGGAATCCGTCACCTCCAACCATTTGCAATCTGCATCGGTCCAAACCAAACACCTCGCCCCGGATAGTGTATCCGGCCATGCACTTCAGCCGGAAAGCGTCACTTCCGAGAAGTTAGCGGCTCGGGCAGTGCAGACTACCAACTTGGCGGAAAACAGCGTGGGTCCCGGACATTTGGCTGCGCAGGCCGTACAAACCAGGCATTTGGCAGCAGGAGCAGTACAGGAAACGGTATTAGCCCAGAACGCTGTGAAGTCTGCGCATCTTGCGGCAGAATCTATCCAATCGGAGCACTTGCAAAATGGAGTCATTCAGGGAGAGCATATCGCATTGCAGGCTATTGCGACTCCAGCCTTACAGGATGAAGCGGTTACCTCTGCCAAACTGTCGGAGGGAAGCGTGACCCCCACTAAGTTGTCAGCCCATGCAGTGCAGTCCGGGCATATTATGGACGAAGCTGTACAAAGCAACCACTTGGCTGTGGCAGCTGTGGATTCGGCGCATCTGGCAGCCGGAGCGGTCACCTCGGTGCACCTACAGGCTTCCTCGGTGCTTACGAGACATTTGGCCCCGGATAGTGTGTCCGGTCGTGCGCTACAAGCGGAAAGTGTTACCTCGGAAAAGCTAGCGGTTCGCTCGGTACAAGGAGTGAACCTCGCAGAAGACAGCATCGGTCCTTCACATCTGTCTGCGCAGACGATACACACGCGGCATTTGGCAGCCGGAGCGGTACAGGATAGAGCGCTGGCAGAGGGAGCAGTAAAATCCGTACACATTGCTCCAGAGTCGATTCAACCGCACCATTTGCAACCTGGAACCATTCAGGGAGAGCATATGTCATCCCAGACGATAACGACCGGTGCTTTACAGGATGAGTCCGTTACGTCTGACAAACTAGCGGATGAGGGTGTGACTGCCGCCAAGCTGGCGGCTCACTCCGTACAGCCGTGGCACATTACAGACGAAGCTGTGCGAGGAAATCATTTGGCAGAAGAGTCCGTCCAGTCAAGCCATCTGGCCTCGGAATCCGTCACCTCTACCCATTTGCAGGCTTCGGCGGTACTTGCGAGCCATCTGGCCCCGGATAGTGTATCCGGTCGTGCGCTACAAGCGGAAAGCGTCACGTCGGAAAAGCTGGCGGCCCACTCGGTGCAAGGGGCGAATCTCGCGGAAGGCAGCGTCGGCCCTCCACATCTGTCCGCACAGTCGGTACACACCCGGCATTTGGCAACCGGCGCAGTACAGGATACAGCGCTGGCAAAGGGTGCAGTAAAGTCCGTACACATTGCCCCGGAATCGATCCAGCCGCATCATCTATCAACTGGAACCATTGAGGGAGAACATATCGCATCTCAGGCGATATCGACCGATGCTTTGCAGGATGAGTCTGTTACGTCTGACAAACTGGCGGATGAGGGTGTGACTGCCTCCAAGCTGGCGGCCCACTCCGTACACCCGTGGCACATTACAGACGAAGCTGTGCGAGGAAATCATTTGGCAGAAGAGTCCGTCCAGTCAAGCCATCTGGCCTCGGAATCCGTCACCTCTCGCCATTTGCAGGCTTCGGCAGTGCTCACGAGCCATCTGGCCCCGGATAGTGTATCCGGTCGTGCGCTACAAGCGGAAAGTGTGACCTCGGAAAAGCTGGCGGCGCGCTCGGTGCAAGGGACCAATCTCGCGGAAGGTAGCGTCGGCCCTTCACATCTGTCTGCACAGTCCGTACACAGCCGGCATCTGGCAGCCGGAGCCGTACAGGATAGAGCGCTGGCAGAGGGGGCAGTGAAATCCGTGCATATCGCTCCGGAGTCGATCCAGCCGCAACATCTGCAACCTGGAACCATTCAGGGAGAGTATATAGCATCTCAGGCGATATCGACCGATGCTTTACAGGATAAGTCCGTTACGTCTGACAAACTGGCGGATGAGGGTGTGACTGCCGCCAAGCTGTCGGCTCACTCCGTACAGCCGTGGCACATTACAGACGAAGCTGTGCGAGGAAATCATTTGGCAGAAGAGTCCGTCCAGTCAAGCCATCTGGCCCAGGAATCCGTCACCTCTGCCCATCTGCAGGCTTCGGCGGTGCTTACGAGCCATCTGGCCCAGGATAGCGTATCTAGTAGTGCGCTTCAAGCGGAAAGCGTCACGTCGGAAAAGCTGGCGGCCCACTCGGTGCAAGCGACGAATCTCGCGGAAGGCAGCGTTGGCCCTTTACATTTGTCCGCACAGTCGATACACACCCAGCACTTGGCAACTGGTGCCGTACAGGATACAGCGCTGGCAGAGGGTGCAGTGAAGTCCGTACACATTGCTCTGGAATCGATCCAACCGCACCATCTGCAACCTGGAACCATTCAGGGAGAGCATATCGCACCCCAGGCGATAACGACCGATGCTTTACAGGATAAGTCCGTTACGTCCAACAAACTGGCGGATGAGGGCGTAACTGCCGCCAAGCTAGCGGCCTACTCCGTACAGCCGTGGCATATTACGGACGAAGCTGTGCAAGCCAATCATTTGGCAGAAGAGACCATCCAGTCGAGCCATCTGGCGCCGGAATCCGTCACCTCAGCCCACTTGCAGGCTTCGGCAGTGATGACCCGGCATATTGCGCCGGGGAGTGTATCGGTTCATGCGCTTCAGGCAGGCAGCGTGAACGCTGAGAAGCTTGCGCTTCGGGCGGTACGTGCTTCGAATCTGGCGGAAGCCAGCGTAAGCTCCGTACATTTGACAGAGCATGCCATACACTCCCAGCATTTGTCTGATGGGGCGATTCAAGGATCAGCACTGGCAGAGGGTGCAGTGGAGTCTAGGCACATTTCACTGGATTCTGTCCAGTCGGAGCATTTGCAAGCAGGGGCTATCCAACCACAGCATATCGGCTGGCAGGCGGTGTCAGAGGATGCTTTACAGGAAGGAGCAGTGACATCCGGCAAGCTCGCAGATGGAACGGTGGAGTCCCGCCATGTGGCTGAGGAGGCTATTGAAGGTCACCATATTGCAGAGGAAGTCATTGATACGCATCACCTGAAGCCCGGCTCGGTGACACTGGCTCAACTGTCCACAGATATTCATCTCTCTGGGCTTTTGCCGGAGGAAGGTATCAGTGGCGACAGACTTCAGGCAAACAGTGTGTCTCGTAACCATCTGAAAGCTCAGGCCGTCGACAGCGAGGTGCTGAGCCCGGAAGCGGTGGGATCGGAGCATCTACAGGCCGCTGCGGTACAAAGCCATCATGTGGCGGAGCGGAGCATTGAAGGTCATCATCTGGTGGAAGGCTCCGTAGGCTCACGTGAGCTGGAGCTGAATGCAGTGAAGCCGGAGCATTTGAGCATCACCCCGGTTCGAACTTGTGCGAATCAGTCTGCATTGCAGCAGTTTGGCAGAGCACCGTTTCTTTTGAAGGGCAGCGAAGGAGAGACGGAAGTGACCATTGTATTCGGGGAGCCCTTTATGAACCCGGACTACACGTTAGTAGCGATGACCAACCATCCTCTCTTCCATGCGACGCTGAAATCTCAGACGCCGAATGGAGCGGTGATCGTCGTAACCAAGTGGAATGAAACCGCGCATAACTACGGTATTATTTCCTGGATTGCCATCGGTTAGTGAAGGCGGTTATGTAAAACTCATAGCGTGCAGACTCATGTATTTTCTAAATACAGAGCTGCACGCTTTTTCATATACTTTTCACACATTTGCACCACAATTATCCCGAATTCTCCTGATAAGCTAAAGATACTTTAAAGGAGAGGTGATTCAATTATGAAAAAATGGACTAAAAATGCAGCAGCCGTATTGACCGTAGTAAGCGTACTGGGAGGAGCAAGCAGCGCATTCGCCGCTACAGCAACAACAGCTCCAGCGACCACTGCACCCGCAACCAAAGCTCCTGCGGTTACGACTCCGGCTACCAAAACATCGGCAAAAGCACCTGCGACGAAAACACCTGTGGTGAAAGCACCCGTTAAAAAAGCTGCAACAGCTCATAAAGTAACAACCAAAGCGAAGAAAGCTCCTGCCAAAAAAGCCGTTGCGAAAAAAGTGGCAAGTCACAAAGCAAAAGCAGTAAAAGTGAAACACCGCACAGTTAAACATCATGTAAAAAAACATAACGCTGTTAAACACAAAGCAACGGCTCATAAAACTCGTGTACATCATGTCGTAGCTAAAAAAGTGATCCACAAAGCTCCAGTTAAAAAAGTAGTCCCAGCAAAAACAGCTCCAAAAAAAGTGAAAACAGCTCCAAAAGCGGCAGCTAAAGTAGTAACAATCAAGAAATAAGGTTGAAGTGTAGTTAGGTTTTCAGCTCGCCTGGCATATACAGCAAGGATTCATGATAAGAAAGACGGGACCGGGAACGGTATACCCGTCTTTTGTCTATTCTGTGGCGCGTCTGTTAAGCTTAAAGAGAGGATGCAAGCATCAGAACAACGGCAAGGGGTTAAGGCCATGACAAAAATAGTAGTAGTGGATGACGATGTGTTCATTCTGCAATTAATATCTGAATATTTGAAAAAAGAATCCTACGAGGTAACTTCCTTTTCGAGTGGTAAAACACTGGTAGAGCATATCCGTACGAACCGCCCGGATTGTCTCGTTCTGGATATTATGATGCCGGGCATTGATGGGCTTTCCCTACTGACTCAGCTCCGTGAGTTTACGGAATTGCTAATCATTATGATCTCTGCCCGCGGAGAAGAAAATGACCGTATTCACGGGCTGGAGCTGGGATGCAGCGATTTTTTGACCAAGCCCTTTAATCCACGGGAGTTGGTAGGAAGGGTCAAGGCGATGCTGAGACTGAGCAGGGCTGGAATGTCTGCATCAGACGATAAGCAAGCAGCAGCGAGCGCAGATATATGCCATGCGGGCAATCTGTGTATTTTTGCTGACTTTCGTAAAGTCACAGTGGACGGACAAGAGCTAAATTTGACCTCACGTGAATTCGACCTGCTGCTGTTTCTTGCGAATCATCTGGAGAGACCTTTTGGCAGGGAGCATCTGATTCAGCAGGTGTGGAGCTATGATTTTATAGGTGATGTGAGAGTTGTAGACGATCTGGTCAAACGGATACGTAAAAAGCTGACTGAATACCACTCTACGCTTGTCATTAACACCGTATGGGGATTCGGATATAAAGCAACGGTTCAGGAGTTGTAGCCATGCGTACGATGAGAGCTAAAATACTGCTGTCCTTATCCATCGCAATGCTTATTACCGTATGTATTACAGTGGTTTTGTTCATCAGGCTCATTGACGACATTCTGGTGAATCAGGCCAAATCCAAGCTTCATGAACAGGCACGCAAAGCCGTCCATATTATGAGTGACGGAGGCTTTGACCGACTGGATAATGCTGAATTTAACTATGTTATCAAGGGCGTGCTTTTATCTGCCGATTACTTTATTTTAAGCACGGATAACCGCATCATCGACTCAAGCGTCTCTGGAATGGAAGACAAAAAGATAGAGAGTTTGCTTTTAATGCGCCAGGGATTTTTTGCATCGGTTCATCCGTCTGTCCACGACCTGGCCGCTACACATGAAGGAGTTGCTGTACTTCAAGGTAAAAAGATACTGTTTACGAATGAAGAATTGCCCGGACAACCTTTTCGCATTTTTGTATACTCACCATTATCTTCTTTAAGAGCACTGTATGTACCGTTAATGAGAACCACATTACTGTCTATCGTCGCGGGTTTTCTGGTGATTCTCGTCATTGGTCTAATGGTTGTTTCACGTCTGGTGCGTCCACTCAAACGATTGAAGGAGGCGGTAGGCAACTATGAGCCGAATCAGCCGCAGGATAGTAATTTTCCGCAGGCGGACAAAAGCGAGATTGGCGAACTGATCGGCACCTTTCATTCCATGTCCGCCCGTATTCAGCAGCACCACCACGGTCAAATTGAATTTCTGCAAAATGTATCTCATGAGCTAAGGACACCGTTAATGTCCATTCAAGGCTATGTATATGCCATTCAGGATCAAGTGGTATCCCAGGACGAGGGGCTGAGTATCATCAAAGTCCAGTCCCAGCGATTAATTGATATGGTGGAAAAGCTGCTTCAGCTTTCGAGGCTGGAGGCGTTGAATGAAGAATGGCCTGTCTCTCTGATTGATCTTAGAAACATGGCGGAGGACGCTGTTCATTTGTTGATGCCAGTGGCTGCTGAACGCTCTATCTCGCTTCGAGTGGAGGGGGAGGGCCTGCATGTGGCCGTTCCGGCCGAGCAATTGTTCCGTATGATATTGAATTTGTTGCAAAATGCAGTTCGACACACCTCTACAGAGGTTGCCATTCATTTGGAGGCGGGGACAACACCGGAGGTTGTATGGGTTATGCATGTGGATGATGATGGGGAAGGGCTGACCGAACAAGAGGCAGCCGAAGTGTTCGGAAGATTCTATACGGGCTCGAATGGTGTCACAGGTCTTGGATTGGCCATTTGCCGTCAAATTGCTTCCCGATTGAACGGAGAACTACTCTGCACACGTTCACCATTGGGTGGGGCACGCTTCAGCTATATTCAGCACATGTTATAAATGAGTACAGAAATGGTTAAAAATGATCGTTTTTTCACTTAAACATTCCGCTAATGTAACAAATGATGACAGGTTTTTGATGTTATTTTAGATATTGCTTGACTGGCAGGTACTAAACTGAGTAAAATTATTCGTATATACCTTGACTCATGAACGTCGTTTTTTTAGATAGTGGTCAATAATAGTGATGAATAATAAATGAAAGAGTGATGAGATGAACCGCCTTTTGGAAGTGAAGGACTTAACGATATCTTTCAAGACCCGCCAGGGACTAGTGCAGGCCATTCGTGGCGTAAACTTTCATGTCAATAAAGGAGAGACGCTGGCGATTGTAGGCGAATCCGGCTCAGGCAAAAGCGTAACCTCACAAGCTGTTATGAAGTTGATTCCGACCCCTCCGGGCATTTATCAAAAGGGTCAAATTATGTTTGACGGACAAGAGCTGATTCATAAAACGGAAAAACAGATGCAAAAAATTCGTGGTAAGGAAATTGGCCTGATTTCTCAGGACCCAATGACTTCGCTTAACCCGACGATGAAAGTGGGCAAGCAGATCACGGAAGTGCTTTTCAAGCATGAAAAAATATCCAAGGATGCTGCTCGCAAGCGGGGTATTGAGTTGCTGAATCTGGTAGGTATTCCACATCCAGAACAGCGTTTTAACCAATATCCGCATGAATTTAGTGGCGGTATGCGTCAACGTGTCGTCATTGCCATGGCATTGGCTGCTAATCCGAAACTTCTGATTGCCGATGAGCCGACGACTGCGTTGGACGTAACGATTCAAGCTCAAATTTTGGAGCTGATGAAGGATCTTCAGAAAAAGATCGATACTTCTATCATCTTTATTACTCATGACCTCGGTGTTGTGGCGAAGATGGCGGATCGCGTTGCTGTTATGTATGCAGGGCAAATCGTGGAAACAGGTACGGTTAATGAAATTTTCTACAACCCGAAACATCCATATACATGGGGCCTTCTCGCTTCCATGCCAAGTTTGGACAGCCATGGTCAGAAGCTGGCAGCTATTCCGGGAACACCTCCGGATCTGCTTCACCCACCTGTAGGGGATGCCTTTGCAGCCCGCAGTGCTTATGCCATGAAAATTGACTTTGAGAAAGAGCCTCCACTCTTTCAATTATCCGATACGCACTTTGTGAAATCATGGTTGCTGCATCCAGATGCGCCTGCGGTTGAGCCACCCGAAGCGGTAAAGGCTAAACTTCGCAAGCTGGATAACGCATTTGAAAAGCCGGTTTTGGTAGAACAATACGGCGGTTAAAGCACGATCTAATTTGTAAATAAACAATTGAGAAATAAAAAAGGCTGTTCTCTCCGTGTGGAATAATTCTACGGAGGAACAGCCTTTTTGGTGTAAAACCGCAGGTTGTGTGAGCCTGTGGTTATTTGTATTAGCGGGCAGTGTTTACAGTTTACAGCTTACCGGAACCGGCTTGGGAAGTGACTTCTGCCTTCACGCTGGCGGATGGGGAAATTTTATCGTTCAGCGATGGTTTCCAGCCTACAGAGGAGCTAAGACCCGCGCTTGAACCTGCGTTTACGGCTTGTCCATTCAGGAGTGTGCCCGTGTCTGACAAGGCAGTTCCTCCAAAAACAGTCACAATTTTGGCTGCGGATAATCCCGCAACGTCAATGACATTGTTTTCAGCGAAGATTTTAGAGGATTTGCCCGCGCCCCATATATACAGCGTAGGGTATTCAGAGCGATTTACATCACCTGTATAGTAATTGTTGTACAGATGGACTTGTCCATAACGTACGCGTGGTGTGCGTTGTACTGTGTTTTCATAATAATTGTGATGCAGGGTTACACGTAAAGCTCCTTCATCTGCTGTTTTGCTGTCGCTGTTGCCAATAATCGACGATTTATCATGGTCGTAAAAGTGATTGTAAGAAACGGTAACCAGATCACCTTGGTTAATCACATCGAGAAGTCCATCATGATGCTGGTATTCTTGACCGTAAAAAGTGCCGTTTTGGCTATCGGGGTGAGACCCATCATTGAAGGTGTTGTGGTCTACCCATACATGTGTGGCGCCGTTAATTGTAATGCTGTCATATTCCGAATTCCAGTTGCCTGTGCTACCGTCAGTTGGGTCCCACTGAGGAAAATAATCGTAGGCATCCTGGAATTCAATATTACGGATAATAACGTTGTCTGTCCCTTTTTTTAGTTGGAAGTTTGCGCCGTTAATGACGGCATCGCTACCCAGACCGACAATCGTTGTATTGGACGGAATATCAATGATGACTCGACTGGCCTGATTTTTTTGTGAAGCTTCACGTGCCTTTTCCAATGTGCCGGACGGAACCTTTTTACCCCACGTAGATGGATCATATGCTTTGAGGTATGCATCGAAATCATATTTGGAGTCCTTGTAATCGTTTAATCCCAATGGCTTGTTATTGTCATCCACGTTGGCGTTGATTGTGCCTTTGACATAAATGATTTTAGGCGTACTATTGCTGCTTTTGCCCAAAGCATCGACTAATTGCTTGCGATTCGTTACGGTGAAAATATTGGAAGAAGAGGCAGCAGCTCCGCCCGTTGTGCCTGTAGAAAAGGCTGCCCAACCGTTTTTGCTGCCGAGCGTTTCTTTACCAATATCGCTGGCTGCATGAGCAGGTGCACCAAGAGGAGACAAGGTAGTGAACAGCAGAGCTGCTGCAATGCCGAGTGAAAATCTCTTTTTCATAAAGTTACCTCCGTATATGGGGTTAGTGGAGTAGATAAACGAAGGGAGTCCCGGGTGCTCCTGTGGTTTCTACATTTTCTATCATACTTCGCGTTCCAGTATTTGTTAATATAATAAAAGTTACATACTAAAATTTTTGTCGAATTTTTTATATAATTCAATAGGCCCCTGGTTTTTCCAATCAAAGCGTATATGTAATAATGAAAACGTTAACAATCACACGGGATAGGAAATGTATATATGAATATATGGAATTGTTTTTGTATTTTTCTTGAAAAATTATTAACTGGGATGTGAACAAAGGATGGATTGATGCGGGCAGTGGCGCAAGGGATGGAATGTCTTTTCCTTTGTCAGAAAGTCTAATAACGAGCAGTATGTCGTTCAATAATGGTCAAGGCTAAACCCCTCTCAGATGCGATATATAGACTAAAATCATTTCGATCTATAAATTGCTGAATGACAGGTCGATTTATAGATTTTTGCAGAATCCTCAGGTAAAATGCTTGTAATAAAGCTGAGGAGGAATGGGCATCATGGCAGAGCATTTAGCAGATATTTTGAAGTTGTTGAAGCAAAAAGAGTGGGTGGATTTGTCCCACGCCTTTTATCCTGAAATCCCTCATTTTCCGGTATTCGATAATGTTCAGGTGGATACCCTGTTTACCCACGACGATGGCTTTTTTGTAAAACAATACTGCTTTCCGGGTCAGTATGGAACTCATATTGACGCGCCCGTTCATTTTGTGAAGGGCAAACGTTACTTGCATGAGCTTTCGTTGAAGGAGCTGGTTTTGCCGCTGGTTGTCATTGACCGTTCAGCAGCCGTTGCAGCTAACCCCGACTATGAGCTTACGGTTACGGATATTTTGGACTTTGAAAAAGAGCATGGACGCATTGCTGATCAGTCTTTTGTCGCCTTTCGCAGTGATTGGAGCAAGCGTTGGCCTGATTCAGATGCCTTCTCGAACAAGGATGACGCCGGAGACGCACACTGCCCAGGCTGGTCGCTGGAGGCGCTGCGTTTTTTGGTAGAAGAACGGAATGTCACTGCCATCGGACATGAAACACTGGATACCGATTCCTCTGTAGCTTATCGCAAAGCAGGCAAACTGGTAGGGGAATATTACATATTGGAGCAGGATCGTTATCAGGTTGAGGTGCTGACGAATTTGGACAAGCTGCCCCCGACGGGTGCGGTCATTTATAATATCGTTCCGAGCATTCAGGATTCCCCCGGATTTCCGGTGCGTTCCTTTGCTATTTTGCCTTAATCATCCCGTATTGGGTCGTTTGAATAAGATTAACTATCATTTTGAGCAGGAAAGATCGGTTCAGATATATCTGAACCGGTCTTTTATGGCTTATGCGGGGTAGTGTACAGTGAGAGTGAATGTTTAGTCCATCTTGAATCAAAATAGTGAAACGTCTTAAGTGATGATAGTGACGGTAGGAGGAGAGATAGTAGGCTGTGTTGTGATGGTGGATGTTGCTCCACTAAAGTCTGATATCTCTATGACAACTGGGACACCTGGTGTAATATCTATGGAGGCAATGACCAGACTTGCCGTACTTAGGGTGAATAAGGAACTCTGCTGAATAACTCCGTTAATATAATAATTAGCAGAATCAGTAGCTGTTAATGTCGGCAAAGCAGCAACTGGAGCATCGGCGTCATCTACAAAGCTTGCAGCAGGAACGGTTGTTTCTGTTGCTCCAATCATCCCGGCTGTAATTGTTGCGAAAAAACGAGTCACGGCTGGGGTAATGGTCGTAGTTATGGTACCACCAGAGGCTACGGGGGCAGTAGCTACTGCTAGATACACAGGTTTTATGATTGGCATGGTTCTCATCTCCTTTCATTGCAGGCATGAGCCATTCGATGGCTCTTAATCAATAAATGATTTTTCAACCTATTCGGAAACGGCACATTAACTTTTTTATTAATAATGGGGTGGATAGGGGAGGCCCTATTTTGCTGCAAGTGTAGATGGGAGCGACCACTTGGTATTTGTCTGTTTAAATGCCTAAAACCCTAAAGGGAAATGTGCATATTATACATGAGGATGAGAAAGGGAGGTGTAGACGGCTGGTATGAAGAGGCGCGATTCATCACTAAGAAGGCATGGAAAGCGAACCGTACATTGCAAAATCATCAATCGTAAAAAATGTAAAACAAGTCATCTATTCAAAGGTAGAAGAAAAACGGGGTCCCATGCCAAAAAGTATCCAAAGCTAAACTTGCAACGACGATATTACAATATTCCTGGAAAGCGGCGAGAGAGATTGGGGCAGACGGGAAAGCGAGGCGTACCGGGCTCGGCAGAAGCACACGGTATTCCCGGTTTGGCAGGACAGCAAGGTCAAACCGGCCTGACAGGAGTTCAAGGGATTTCAGGTTTAGCAGGATTGCAGGGCATACCAGGAACTGCGGGAGCGCCGGGAGCCCAAGGAATACCGGGTCCAGCAGGATTACAGGGAGCGCAAGGAGTGCCGGGTCCAGCCGGAGCCCAAGGTAGTTCAGGTGCAACAGGCTTGCCCGGCCCTACTGGAGCGCAGGGCATAGCGGGCCCTACTGGACCCCAAGGTGTACCAGGCCCTTCAGGCCCGGCGCCTGACATTTCCAATATTGAAATTGTCCCTACGGCTGAGCGGTATTTTTATTTTGCTCCTGATCAGATTGAATCTTCAGTCACGATTATGGCTGATCAATTTTCTGTAGATGGTGTCCAGGAGGCTTTTCAGCGTTTTAACGTCGGAAACAACAGTTATGCCAATCTGTACATTAATGGAATGATACAAGAAAGCACATCGTACAGTCTGACACCTGCATCGCTGACGATTCAACTCAACGAAGGGGAGGCAATTGTCTCCGGCACACCTATTATTGTGGAAATTGTTCAATTTAGTGTGCGATCCAGTGCATGACACTGTTCGCGATGTAATGCCTCATATTATGGAGGTTATTTCAAAACCAAAAATGGTTATATGGCGCAGGCCCTTCAATACGAACACCGAGCTGTTCGGCTGCCTGTCTGGGCCAGAATGGATTACGCAGTAGTTCCCGTCCTACCGCAACCAGATCGGCCCGACCATTACGCAAAATTTCCTCGGCTTGAATACCGTGAGTAATCAATCCTACGGCAGCGGTAGGCATATCAGTAGCCTGACGAATGGCCTCTGAGTAGGGTACTTGATAGCCCGGATACACACTCGGCGCGTCTGGTAGTACGCCGCCAGAGCTAACATCAATTAAATCGACACCTTGTTTCTTCATATAGCGGGCATATTGAATGGAATCCTGAATTCCATTGCCGAGCGTGCTATATTCGTCAGCGGAAATTCGTACAAATAACGGTCCATTCCACACGGTACGAATAGCATCAATAATTTCCCGTAAAAACTGATAACGCCGCTCTTCCGAGCCGCCATATGCATCATTGCGTTGATTCGTATATTTGGACAAAAAATCGTTAATCAGATATCCGTGTGCAGCGTGCAGTTCAATGACATCTATTCCGGCTTGCGAGGCCCGTGCAGCGGCATCCTTGAAGGCAAGCACAAGATTATGAATTTCTTCTATAGACAGTGCATGGGGCGCCCGTTCGTGGTGAGGCAAACCAGAGGCGGATACAGCCGTTTCTTGAGGCACCGAGCCTTTGCGTCCGACATGCCAAAGCTGAAGACCAGCTTTGGAGCCTTGGTCATGGATGACTTGCACGACTTTTTGCAGCGGGGAAATATGCTCGTCACATATGCCAAGGATACCCGAATCTTTTCCCTGCTGGGTGACTGCATGCACCTCAAGCATGATTAGTCCCACCTGTCCTAGCGCCCGAGCGCCATATGCAGCGTATGCCAATTGGTTGCTTTACCGTCTTTTGCGGCTGAAACGGTACCCATTGGAGACATCATAATCCGTTTTTTTTAGCTCTACATTGCGTATTTGAAGTGGTTGAAACAATAAGCTCAATTGGGTTCACTCCTCTTTATTCACGGTTCAGTCGCTCGTTTTTATTCGGTTACATATCTAAGTTATATGAATAAAATGAGATGATACGCATATTATTTAACATATTTATGGTGATTAACTTATAAAAACATGGTATTTTGTGTTGATTACAACTTAATTTTAAACTAAGGTATAAAGACAGAATGAGCCTGCATAAATATAATTTGCATTTTAGTTAGTTATCACTTACTATAAGCTTATGAATAAGAAAACACATGTAGACAGCAAAAAGAAAGATATTCTGCAGGCAGCGATGTGCTTATTTGCAACCAAAGGAATTGACGGGATTTCGGTCAAAGAAATTGGAGAGGCTGCCGGTGTGACGGATGCCGCGATTTATAAGCATTTTAAGAGTAAAGATGCGATGGCCTTGGAAGTATTCGGGCAGTATTGTAATAGCTACACCACATTAATTGACTTCTATCGCAAGCAGAGTGGGAGCTTCGTTAGTCGTTTCCATCAACTGGTGGATGAAGTGCTGGATATGCATGATGAGGACCAGTATGGATTGCTTCTACTATCACAGCACCATGAGCTTTATGTTGAAGCAAGTCAGAGCCAGAATGTGCGTCAGCCGCTGGAGGCGTTGACTGAATTCATCGAACAGGGGATTCAACAAGGTGAACTGCCGAAGCAGGATGCTCAGCTATCCGGTGTGCTCATCATTGGAGCTATTACACGCTTGTCCGTGTCCAGCCTGGAAGGTGAACTTCCACAGCAGTTGGTTCCATTTGCAACAGAGGTCAAACAACGTTTAACCGCTTTATTAAGTAAAGGTCAGTAGTGACCTTTTCTTTTTAAATATAAAGTTAGTGTTTTCTAACTAAAATCATAATATGAGGGTAGGAAGTGGTTTATATGTCTAAAAAAATATTGGTGATTCAAGGGAATCCGGTCGCTGGCAGTTATGGAGAAGCGTTGGCTCAATCCTATGTAAAAGGAGCGAAGGCTGGAGGGGCAGAGGTTCGTTTGTTGCAGCTATCCGAGCTTGATTTTAATCCAAATCTATTAGGTGGATATCGTAATAAATTGCCGCTGGAACCTGATTTGATCCAAGCACAGGAGTCGATTAAATGGGCAGAACATCTCGTTTTTGTCTTTCCGATCTGGTGGGGCAGCTTGCCTGCATTAATGAAAGGATTCATTGACCGTACCTTTATGCCGGGGTTTGCGTTTAAGTATCAAAAAGGAAAACCCATGCCTGACAAGCTTCTAAAAGGAAGAACGGCCCGTCTCATTACAACGATGGACGGTCCGCACTGGTACTACCGATTTTTCCAGGGACAGCCTGGGCATCGGATGATGAAGGATTCCACGCTGCACCTATGTGGTGTCAAGCCGGTGCATTCTACTGCGATTGATCTCATGAATAAATTATCGGATCAGCAGCGCAACGATTGGCTGAGCAAGGTTGAGCAGCTGGGGAGAAACATGAGCTAGTTTTTCACCTGCCCCAAATCAATTGGCCCAATAGCTAGACAGCTACTTTTTTCGCAAGTTTGAATAACCAGTTACCATTCTAAGTGTATAGAAATGAGGCACAAAAAAATGGAACCGATCATAAATCATAAATGGGATATCGATGAAAAAGAAGCGGTGAAATTACAGCAGGAGTTATCTTTAAAAGTCATTAAAGAAGATCAACTCCCTGAAATTCAATATGTTGCTGGGGTAGACGTCGCATATAGTGAACAAAGTGATCTCTTAGTAGCGGCCATCGTTATTTTAGATGCAAGCTCATTACAAATAGTGGAATCTATAGTAGTGGAAGATTCTGTAGAGTTCCCTTACAGACCCGGATTGTTTTCATTCAGGGAGCTACCGCCTATAGTCAAAGCATTTGAGCAAATCAAGACCTCTCCTCAGCTGGTCGTCTGCGATGGACAAGGAATTGCTCATCCTAGACGATTCGGATTAGCTAGTCATTTAGGGGTTATGTTTGATATTCCTACAATCGGTTGTGGTAAAACGAGGCTATTGGGTGATTTCAATGAACCCTCTCAAGAAAGAGGGGCATGTTCGTTATTAGTTGATCATGAGGAGATCATCGGCGGAGTGTTAAGAACCCAGGAAAACATTAAACCTCTTTTTGTATCCGTAGGTCATCGTATTTCATTAGAAACGGCCTGCAACTGGATATTAAAGCTTTGTCCACAATATCGCTTACCCGAGACAACTCGACAAGCTGACCAGCTTGTGAGAAAAACTTTATTACAGGTGAACCATGGCGATATCAGATCATAATCGACCTGCGAAAGGAAAAAGACCACGATGGGAGCAACTGGCTCGCATTGTGGTCTTTTATATAGTTTTTGCTATATTACTTTACAGGCACCCTTGATCAAGGAATGGCTCATGTTTTGCAATCAACGTTATGTAAATATCGATGCAACGATTAAAATAAATCCGATCACTAGACCGGCAGGGCCCCAATAATGCATAGGAATAAAAAACAGACTGTGCTGGGTTCCCATTCGATAGCGTTGCCCCGTTTCCATATCAACTAGCACTTTGTCCGAGTCGGCGTTAAGTGCTTTTCCCAAATGCCAGATAATAACTCCCGACACAATGAACACAAAAGCCATCGGCAGCCGGGAATCTATGGAGTCAAGCCCTAGAGCGGATACTAAACTCCCGACAATAACAAATAAAACCCCTGGAACAACGATATTTAAAATACCGAAACCCTTCCAAATAATCACATGAAAACTTCCTTCCTGATTAGTTTACTTTCATGGTGAGTGCCCTCGTCGAAATGATAGATAGCCTCTTCAAACTATTACTTTCATAATTCAAATCCAACATATGTATTTATCGGTTAAAAGAGAGATTTAATTTACAAAATTACCCATTCAGTGGGGGGGTTACAATGTGTAAAACTGGAAGGGAAGCGTCAAGAAGGGGAGAGAAAGCTTAGTCTGTTATTGTACTGTGTCGATTCTCGAAAAAAAATATGACCACCATTTAGCTATAGGCGGCCACATGATGAATTCAAAAACGTTCCTGTTAGTGGAGCATTTGAGAACAATTATTCAGGTTTATTGAGGAGCCTTTGCTCGAAGAAGATTTAATCCTAATCCGATGAAGATTATCCCGGTTATTTTGTTTAAATAGCTGCCAAGCCTTTGGTTGACTTTTATTTTTTGGGTAATGTAAGAGGAAAAATAAGCAATAAACAAGCACCATAACAATCCGGTGAACGAAAATGTAAGCCCTAAAAGGATAAATGGAATGGGACCAGAAGCCTTTGTATCAATAAATTGTGGAAGAAAGGCAATGAAAAACAAAGAAACCTTGGGATTCGTAAGACTTGTCAACATCCCTTGTATATATGTTTTTCTATTGCTGTGTTGTTTATTGGATTCAGATGCACTAAAACTTGCATTTGTTTTATCCAATAACATTCTAACTCCTAGATAAACTAAATAAATAACTCCAATTATTTTAATCATGTTGAACAAGATAATTGACTTTGTAAGTATAATTGATAAACCAAAAGCAACTAACAACGTATGGATCAAAGAACCACTAATGATACCGAAAACAGAATACACACCGGCTTTTCTCCCCTGTGCAATACTTTTCCCAATTATATACATTGTGTCTGCACCAGGAATTAGATTTAGGAGGATTCCAGTAAGCAAAAATACTTCATAATTTACGATTCCAAACATTTTGTGAGCACCACCTCTTCATTATGAAATACATTAAAAGGTAATGATAATTTAGTAAATAGCTCATTGTCAATCTTCGATATCTGTTATACGTATATGTAAGTTTACGTAAAAAAGCCGCTTTTTCACCCCTTTATAGGTCTGGCATGACCTGATCCTGGGGAAAAGCGGCTTTTACAATGAGAATACCACGTAGTTACTCATTCACGACAATCAGCAAAAAACATGGGCAGCCCGCCAGAAAAGCTACACACTCAGCGGCGTAATGGTCTCCAGTAAGTGCTACGGCAGAAACATCAGCACCGAATCGAATCCTAAAAGTGTGGTCATTCGTTAACACATGCTTCCGAAACCGTACTGATTTCGACCTCCTGTGTCAAACGCCCAAAGGATGGACCGTTGTCATACACCCGTGGAGCAGGCGACAGGCTTATTTGGCGGTTGCTTTCGCTTGCTCCGCTACAAAAATAACAGGTTTCATAATCCGGCTCAGCATATCCTGCTTCGGACGATTCCAGGTAACCCAGTCATCCAGCAGCAGACCGCCTGTGTCGCCGCTATTCGGATTCAGGGACCAGTACGTAAAGTACAGGTTGTTGGCACCAATATAGTCTACGAGTGCATTTTGCCATTTCCCCTCAGTAGTAGACAAATCAACATTACGACCGCCGAATTCACCGACCAGTACCGGAGCTATGTTTTGCTTGCTGATGTAGCCCCAGGTTTGATCCCAGATGGCTGGCAGGTTGGACGGGAAGGCTGGGTCGTTGAACCATGGCTGCGACGATACACCAGGACCGTAATCATGCGGAGAATATACGACACGGTTCGGTACGTCCAGAACGACAGGATCGTTGGCTACACCTGTCAGGTTGCCGCCCCACCAGTATTGGCTATTGTTGCCTTGAACATTGTGGTCCACACCTTCTACGAGAATCAGCCAATTCGGATTCACGGACAGAATCGCATTCCCTGCACGTTGTGCCGCCAGACGCCAGTCTGTGGAGACATTGCCTGTCCCCCAGCTTGCCTGACCGTGTGGCTCGTTATGCAAATCCGCACCGATGACGGTCGGGTTGTTTTTATAACGTTCGGCTAACATCTTCCAGTCACTAATCCAGCGGGACTCAGGGTACTGGGATGTGTACCACAGCTCGGATTGTCCACCTGAGCCTGGACGGTGACGGTCAAGGATAATCTGAATACCGCGTTGTCCAGCTTTTTCGACCACCTTGTCCATAATTTGAATCGGAGTCAATCCGACCAGATCAGGATTTTTGTGATAATCAATACTGTCCGGACGGGAACTGGCATCGAACAACTGATTGCTGTAAGGCAGACGGATGAGATTGTAGCCTTCTTTCTTCACCTGATCCAGCATGTCGTCCATTGAGCGGCTCCACAGTCCATGCAAGGTGTAATTAGGAGTTTCCAGACCGAACCAGTTCAGGCCGTTAAATGCCGCCTCTTTCCCGGATTCGTCTACAATCTTGTTTCCTTGGGTGTGATAATATCCTTTCACACTGGCTGCATCTGCTGAAGCGGGAGTATAGCCATACAGTGTGAAGCCCATTACGAGGGAGGCAATGACGAAAAATGTTTTTTTTAATCCTTTTTTCTTCATGTTTTTTGCTTCCTCCTTTATTTGAATGTTTTTGTAACCGATTACAATTTCATTTTATGTTCAAATCTTCCATCAAACAAGTTCATAAAATTCGTATATTTCTAAGATTTCGTTTGAATTCAATAGATTTGTAACAACGGAGGGTCAGGCTAAGTGTCCAGCATTTGTGGGGAAATGTTTATAAGCTGGAGGGCACGCTCTAACTCTTGATTTATTATATTTTCCTGCTGTAAGAGATGGTATATAATAAAGTGAAATTCACTTTACATACAGGTTGCAGAATATATATATTGAAAATTAACATGCCTGATATGCAGAAAAAGAAAGGAGGGTAATTATGGTAACAACGATGAAGGAAGTTGCAGAACGTGCCGGGGTGTCGAAGAGTACAGTTTCGCAGTTTCTGCAAAAGAGATACAACTATATGAGTGAAAACACCAAGAAGAAGATCGAGCAAGCGATTGAGGATCTCAGTTATATTCCCAATGAGGTGGCACGCAGTCTCAAGCAGAAGAAGACCTTCATTGTGGGTGTTATTTCTTCAACCATTTTATCGAGATTTACAACAGAAATCGTGCGTGCAATTGAAGATGAATGCCAACTGGAAAATGTCCAGGTCATTGTCTGCAATACCGATGATGATTCGCTCAAAGAGAAAAAGTATGTCCAGTCGATGATTGCTCGGCAAGTGGATGGACTTATCATTTTTCCGACGGAAGAGAATAAGAATTTATATGTTTCCCTTGCCAAGAATGGCTATCCATTCGTGTTTGTGGACCGGAAAATCGATGAAATCAGCGTAGACACGGTGCTGTTGAATAATGAAAAAGCCAGCGAGCTTGCGGTTGAAGCACTCATTGAGCATGGTCATAAGAACATTGGCATCATCACGTTCCCCTTAGGAAAAAAAGCGATCACCACACGAAGTGAGCGGCTGTCCGGTTATCGAAATACGCTGGGCAAACATGACATCCAAGTGAATGAAAACTATATCAAAAGCGGCAGGTTGGATGAAATGCCTAATCTGATTGGACAACTATTCCACATGGAGAATCCGCCCTCTGCAATTATTGCTACGAATGACATGATTTTGGAGCAGGTGCTGATTTACGCAAAAAATAACCGTCTGACCATACCTAATGACTTTTCCTTGATTGGCATAGATGATGTATCCTTTGCGTCTTTTTATAATCCGCCGATCACTACCGTTTCTCAGCCGAGCTTTGAAATGGGGAAAAGAAGTGCGAGGCTGCTGCTGGAGAAAATCGATCAAAAAGAACAGGATCATGAGGAGTTGTCAGAAATCATCCGATTGAATCCGACCATTAACCACAGAGAATCTGTCCAAAATTTGAACTGAATGATTTGAATAAGGCTTTTTAATCTTTTTGAAAACGTTTTTATGAATTCTATTGTAAAAAGAAAATAAAGAGCTATAATGATCTTATGATTCGAGTCATGAATACCCTTTCATTTCTGTTTCCTAATTTTAGTGATGATTGCGATTGAAGAGAGAGGGGAGGAATGAAGCTTAAACGAATAATGTATGAAGTGAGTTGTGATTTAATTCACAAAAAATATGATTCTGCTTCTTTTTACATTCCCGAGAGGGAAATTTTTTTCGAGTATTACTAAATCGATTTAGTAAGAATGGAAAATAAATAAAAGAAAGTCGGAGATCACTATGGAAATGTTTATGAGCATTATCAGAGAGCCATCCATCATTATCGCGATTGTGACATTACTCGGCCTTATATTCCAGAGGAAGAAAGTATCAGAGATCATTACGGGAACTACCCTTTCTTTCATGGGCTTTACCATGATCAAAGTCGGCGGCGGAATTTTAGGAGGCGTTCTTACCAACTTCAGCCAAATTTTTTCTTATGCGTTCAACCTTAAAGGTGTCGTACCAAGCAATGAAGCCATTATGGCACTGACCATTGATCAGGTCGGGGCGGATGCTGCGCTCATTCTGCTCTTTTCCATGATCCTTAACATCGTGCTTGCACGCCTGACCAAGTTCAAGTACATTTATTTGTCTCTTCACTTGATTCTGTTCATGAGCTTTGCTGCTACAGCCGTTATGAAAGGTCTGGGTCTCAGCTCACTGACTACGATCATCGTCGGTTCTTTGGTAATTGGGAGCTACATGGCGGTGTTCCCTTACCTGCTCCGGAATGCCAGCAAAAATATTATCAAATCTGATGAATATACGATTGCTCATGCTTCCATGACCTCTTACATTCTCGGCACCTATTTAGGGAAAGTTTTCGGCAACCGTAAAAATGACACCGAAAATGTAAAAATTAATGACCGCATCAGTTTTTTACGCGATCCCAATGTTGCAACGACCTTGACAATGCTTGTGCTTTTGCTAGTATCCGGACTGGTTGCTGGTTCTGAATATGTCAGCAAATTATCTGATGGCAAAGAATACATCGTCTTCATCCTCGAACAGTCAGCTATTTTTGCTGCCGGCTTGTATATCGCAAAAGCAGGTGTTAAGCTGTTCACAACTGAAATTGTACCCGCTTTCAAAGGGTTCTCCCAAGTGTTCGCACCTGGAGCAATCCCTGGTGTGGATGTTCTGGTACTGTTCGACAAATCACCCAATTCCGCGTTGGTAGGCTTCTTGGTCAGCTTCTTCACAGGCGTTGCCTGCGTCTTTTTTTTCCCGCTTGTCGGATTGCCTGTCATTGTGCCGGGGATCATGGCCTGCTTCCTCGCTGGTGGTGCAGCCGCGATATTCGGCAATTCCAGCGGTGGTTTCAGAGGAGCTGTTATTTCCAGTTGTCTTAATGGATTCTTGCTCTGTCTGCTGCCGGCTCTCACCTTGCCGCTCTTTTCTTTTTTGGGTGCCGAAGGGGTAACGTTCGCAGATCCGGACTTTACTACCCTTTCCGGAGTACTTTGGCTTATTTTCCGCTGGTTTTAAACTAAATCGATTTATGAAGTTTTTAAAATAACTCATCTAAATAATTTGTGTTCTAAAAGAGGAGGAATTATCCATGTTTTTTAACGACCAAGATATTCAAATTGATATCGTTGACAGTAATACCACCCGGAAAGTGCTGGCCCACAGCGACCAGCTTATGTATGTCAAAGTGATGTTTGCTAAAGCCCAAACAGGGGAGATCCCGTTGCATAAGCATGTCCATGAACAAGTCACTTATGTAATAAAGGGAAGTTTTAAGTTCATGATCGATAATGGCGAAACAAAGGACGTGCAGACCGTCAAAGAAGGAGACAGCATCCATTTTCCATCCGATACTCTTCATGGCTGTATCCCACTGGAGGATGGCGGTATTCTGCTAGATGCATTTACACCAGCACGTGAAGATTTTCTATAAATTCCCTTACTAAATACGGTTTATATCCCACAAGATCTGGATGGATTTACGAAGCCTTTCAGCGGCAGACAACAGAGGCGAATGAACGCCTTCTGTCCATGTCCGATGTAAAAAAATGTACAAATGCAGGTTTTCAGTTGCTGATCTGCACCAGTGAGCCTGAGACAAACCTCAGGTTCTTTCTTGTTCATATTAGTTGAACTTTGGGTCCGATACATTTCATTTTTATCTTTTTTTAGAAGAAGACCTGCAAGTATGTTATATTTAACAAACGGCAATCATGATGAACAGCAAATGTAGTGATTTTTTTAGTAAAGCCACAGGGCTGGAGAACAAGTGTGCAAAGCGTTCAGATGGTGGAACCGCTACAGGATCGAATATAGATTGACTCAGTTATAGAAAAGGATGAGATTATTTTGGAAAACAACGAAACTCAGCAGGAATTTGCAGAAGTATATGAACAACTTAAAGTAGCTGTAAACCGAACTTCCGATTGGAAAACGCGTCTAGCTGCGGTAAATGATCTGGGTGCATGGAAGAACCAGCAGACGATTGACTTGCTGACACACCGATTAAATAATGATACGGTATATGCCGTTCAGGAAGCCGCTTACCGCAAGCTTCAGGAATGGGGCGAGAATGTGCAGCCGCCTGTGCGTAAAGAGGGTGAGCTTGTTAAGGGCCTGACGAAGATTCTGGTGCGGATTAAAAAAAGCCTGCCAGCCGACCATACCTATAACGATTTTCGCGAGAAGCTGCACAAGATGAGAGTCGATATTTATGACGTCTATGAAGGTGACAAGGGTGCTGAGTTTGATCAGTGGCTGGAGCAAAAATGGGCTTCGTTATCCACAAGATAATGTCTGAACCTTACATTGAATGTATTTTTAAGGATTGTTACTGGTGATGCAGACAAAGCCTTAACAAGGATAAGGGATTATCTTTGTTAAGGCTTTTTTAGCTTGTTCCCCTTAAAAATCATTCCTTGATCTTTATGCCACTGTATATATACTTTGGCAGTATGGTACGATAGTATCGGAATATTTTGGTATACACATGGGAGGGACTAACATGAGCAAGGCGAAGCTGTGTTTTATCGGGGCTGGCTTTCACGCTTCAACGAATATATATCCTGCTGTTATTGGAGCAGGTGCTGAAATTCAGGCGATTGCGACTAGAGATCTAAGCAGATCGAAGGCAGCACTTCAGCGGTTTGGAAGCAGCGGCACACCTTATGACAATTACAAGGCTATGCTGGAGCAGGAAGACTGTGATGGAGTTGTCGTGATTGCACAAGCGGCAGATCATCCTTCGCTCGTACTAGACTGCATTAAGGCTGGAAAACATGTCTTTGTAGACAAGCCACTGGGTTGGAATGCGGAGGAAGCGGCCCAAATTGCAGATGCGGCAGAAGCAGCAGGCGTTGTCCTGATGGTCGGCTTCATGAAGCGCTACGCGCCTGTATACATAAAATTAAAAGAATTGATTAAGGGTGGCTCGCTTGGAGCCGCACGCTCATTTCAGGCAAAATTTCTCGTGGACAGTACCCTGTTTTGTAAAACTGGCGAAGATTTCATGAAGCTGGCGGCGGTTCATATGGTCGACCTGGTACGTTATTTGTTCGGGGAAGTGGTGCAGGTTACCGGATTTGCGAACGATAACGGCGAGTGTATTTCCCATACGATTGCCCTGAAATTTGAAAATGGTGTAGTGGGTAGCCTATACTTCGCAGGTATGACAGCATGGACACGCGAGAGTGAAGGTATTACGGTAACCTTTGATCACGGTTTTGCGAACGCGGATGAGGTGAATACACTGATCATTCACAAGTCGGAGAGTCATACAGAGCTTCCTTGGAAATCCCTTGCGGAAAACGATACGGTTCTGACACCGTCAGCCTCCGCGATGTCGGGCGGATACCGTGATTTGTACTTGCGCGGTTTTGTTGGTGAAATCGCACATTTCATGAACTGCTGCCAAGAAGGACGGACGCCTGATTCAAGTGGACGGGATAACGTGAAAACGATGGAGCTGTGCGACCGCATTTTGGCTGCGCTCCAATAGGATACAAATTAAATATGCAAGCTTTGGAGCCTGAACTGTACCTTAGTTTGGTTTGGGCGCTTTGAAAGAAGCTTCGGTATAACTAGCGAGTAGATGGCTCCTGCATTCTTTGGGAGTCATCTTTTTCGTTTACCCTGTGATTTTTCTATTTCATATCCGTCCTGTCCATCTTTATTAATCTCTGCTGAAAATATGCCAACAAAGGAGAACGATGCGATAGAATAGAAAAATAGAAAGCGTTATCATTATCAACTTTTCTACGATGGTCCAGGGGGAGAAGGCATATGCGTTCAAGGTTCCAACCATTAAACACGTTGCGTAATCAGATTTTTATTGGATTTATACTGGTGATGCTTATTATGATGAGTGTAGCGGGGGCGTTCATTTATCTCAATGTCTCTCACCTGTTGAAAAACAGTGCCGAGCGACATATTGGTCAGACCGCGGTACAAGCAAGCGGTAGGCTGGATGCATTAATCGGCCAGATGGACAGCTTGACGGAGCAGGTCGCGAATCACCCGTCTGTTCAGCATATTTTGCTGGAGGAGCGCAACGGGGGCAAGGTAAATTTTGGACAGCGTCAATCCCTACTGCAAGTGATGCATAGCTATCAGGCATATATGCCGAGTGTCGGCTCGCTGGAGCTGTATACCGCCGAAGGGAAGATGTTGTTTCCGATTAGAGAGGGCAGTCTGGAGGAACGTATCGGACAGGCAGATATCCGGGAAGCGAATCAGATGAAAGGAAGACTGGTCTGGATCGGCATTGATCCCGAGGACCCCCGGTCACTGCTGGCGATTCGGCAGGTGAGCCTGGTGGATCGCTGGTTCTCACGCGGAGGGTACCTGATTACCCGTATGGAGCGAAGTTATTTTGGACTGAATGGTACGTCAGCGGTCAATGAAGAAGCGGATGAGACCATGCTGCTTGTCGATCGTCAAGGCCAGCTGCTGTCGGGTGAACCTATGAACCAGACGGATTTGTCAGGTGTACTGCATAGCAAGACACAGACGGTTCATATTGGGGAGCGGGAATATGTGAAGGCAGTTCAGCAGTCGGAGCGGACGGGCTGGTCGCTGCTGATCCTGATTCCGGTTAGCGTCGTCACAGACGGAATTACGGTTTTACGGACTACACTTATCATTTCCGCGTCTCTTGGTGCCGTGCTATTTCTGTTCATGTCCTTTATGTTGTCTACGTTGATTACAAGACCGATAGGTCAGTTGATTCAGGCGATGCGTCGTTCACGGGAAGGGACATTGGCCCTGAATCCAGAACCGGCAGCAGCGGTCGAACTGCGGGAATTGAACGCAGAGTACAACACGATGATTGTCGATATCAATGAATTGATCCGTGTTATTTGCGAGAAGGAGGCTTTACAAAGCCAGACCGAACTTAAAGCTCTGCAGGCGCAGATCAATCCGCATTTTCTTTTTAATACGCTGGATGCTTTCAACTGGTCGCTACAGGAAAAGGGAGAGGAGGAACTTGCCGGGCTGATGGTATCCATGTCGCGACTGTTTCGTTATGTTATCGAACCGGCTCACCATGACTCTTGGGTGACACTCGGGGAAGAAATGGCACAAGTCCGGCGTTATCTGGAACTGATGGAGATGCGTCTGGGTGAACGTCTGAGCTGGCAAATTTATATGCCTCCGGAGACAGCCAGAATTCCGCTTCCTAAGCTGCTGATCCAGCCCATTCTTGAGAATGCCATTTTGCATGGCGTCGAAGATCGGATCGGCAACGGCCGCGTTGAAATCCGTGTCACTCCTTCGGCCAGACCGGGTTGGACCAAGATCGCGGTCATAGATAACGGACCTGGAATGACACCGAAGGAACTTGCGGCTATGCGGACAGCGCTGACGGGGGGAGCAGCCTGCGAGAGCAAGGGAACCGGTATGGGGCTAGTGAATGTGCAGCGCAGGCTCGCTCTCTATTATGACAGCGCATCTTATCCAACGGACGGTATGCTGATACATAGTGCTGAGCAGGAAGGAACTGTGGTCGCTTTTGAAATACCTGATGAATATGGAGGGCGGTAGGAATGAGTGTTTCATCCAAAACCATTGTCATTGTAGACGATGAACAGCGAACACGTCAGGGGATACACCAGACATTGGAGCAATGGGCCGCCGGGAAATACCGGATTGTGACATTCGATAATGGTTTGGAAGCACTAAATATACTGCGTGCAAAGACCGTTCATCTGTTGATCACGGATGTCCGGTTGCCGGAATTCAGTGGGCTGGATTTAATCCGCTCTCTGGAACGGGATTCACGACGACCAGCGATCATTGTCATCTCGGGATATGCGGAGTTTGATTATGTTCAGCAGGCTCTTCGTCTGGGAGCCGTCAATTATTTGCTCAAACCGATTGATAAGCAGGAGCTGCTGAATACGGTCAATGAAGCGCTCCGGCTGGAAGAGGAACGGCAGCGGTACGAGAAGCTGGACAAGCTGGCTGACCCTGTTCTGTTAGAGCTTGACCTCCAAGCGGCTACTCTTAGTGATCCAGTACGACGTGCCTTTACTTATATGGCGGAGCATCTTCACGAATCCATTACGATGGCGCAGACTGCTGCGCATTCACACCTGAATGCGAGCTATTTTAGTGTTTTATTTAAGGAGCAAAGTGGTTTGTCCTTCAGCGAATATCTGCATCGGCTGCGGATCCAACGGGCCAAGGAGCTGCTGCTGCATACCCAGTTGACGATTGCCCAAATCGGCGAGCGTTCAGGCTACCGGACAGATAAATATTTTATTAAAGTATTCAAAGCGACCGAGGGGATAAGTCCCAGCCGCTACAGGCAGCAGATGCGTACAGGGCCGGAGAATATCGACTGACAGTGTAGGCAGATCAAACCCAATAAAAGTGGAATTATACCCAATGAGCGTACCCTGTTGGAAGCAGGAATGGAGTGCTAAACTTACATATGATAACGGTTACAAAAATATAATTATAATAACGGAGGCCTAACGATGTCCAACGAGTATTCAGTTCGTAAGCGCTCACACCGAAAATGGGTTGCTGGGTTGACCCTGCTGCTGTCATTCATGCTGGTGCTATCCGGTTGCGGTGGTGGTAAGGATGGTCAAGGCGGTTCCAGTGGAGAAGGGGGAAAGGTTACACTCAAAATGATGCACCTGTGGCCAGAGGGAAGCTCGGCACAGCAGAGCAAGCTTGTGACTCAGATTATAGATCAATACCAAAAGGATCACCCGAATGTCGTCATTCAGCAGGAAGTGCTGGAAAATGAACAATATAAAAACAAACTCAAAGTGTTGTCAGCTTCCAATGAATTACCAGATATCGGCATCACCTGGGCAGCGGGCTTCATGGAGCCTTACGTTAAAGGTGGATTGTTTACACCGATGGATGACCTGTTGCAAGGTTCCAAGTTGAAGGACAAATTCGTACCGGGAACGACCGAAGCCTATGCGCTGAATGGCAAAACGTATGCGCTTCCGATTGAATTGAACATTACACCTATTTATTACAACAAAGCCATATTCCAAAAATACAATTTGAAGGTACCTGCGACATTTGACGAGTTTAAGCAGGTTGTGAAAACACTTACGGATCATGGAGTTGCACCGATTGCATTGGGCAATAAAGACCGCTGGACCGGCTCGCTCTGGTACATGTATCTGGCGGATCGTATAGCGGGTAACGAAACGCTGAAAAAAGCGATTGACGGCTCAGGATCGTTCGATGACCCTGGTTTAATTCAGGCGGCCTCCGAAATCCAGACGCTTGTGGATATGAATGCCTTTAACAAGGGATTTAACGGCTTGTCCAATGATGAGGGAAAATCCGAATTTATGAACGACAAGGCAGCTATGTATTTGATGGCTACTTGGGAATTGCCGAATTTTACGACCAATCCCGCAATCCCGCAAGCATTTAAAGATCAAATCGGCTTCTTTAAATTCCCGATGGTTGCAGGCGGCAAGGGTAACGAGAACAGTTGGGTAGGAGGTCCGGGAGTAGGCTTGTACGTTTCGGAAAATTCCAAGGTAAAAGAAGAGGCCAAAGCGTTCGTTGAATACTTCGTAGTCAAATGGGGAGAGCAATCGGTCACACAGGCGGGCGTAATTCCGGCGACGAAAGTGGACACCTCCAAAGAAAAATTGCCCAAGCTATATGTTGATTTGCTGAACGGACTGAATCAAGCCAGCAGCATTACATTGTTCGCCGATGTACAGATGAAGCCGAATGCGGCACAGGTACATTTGAATATGATTCAGGCGTTGTTTGGTAAAGCGGTGACACCACAACAATTTGCCGACCAGCATAAGGCTGCCATCGAGAAAGGAAATTGAAATTGACCACCTAAGGAGGTCCGGCCGTGGAAAAGGTCATGTCCAATAAGATTGTCATTGCTCTGTATGTGTTGCCTTCCCTGCTGCTGTTATTTGCTGTGATTTATGTACCCATAGTACTGACCGGCTATTACGGTCTGAATGAGTGGAATGGAATCGGCTCTATGACTTTTGTGGGGTTGGACAATTATCAACATTTGCTCACAGACAGTGCATTCTGGCAAAGTGCCTGGCATTCGCTGTTGTTGGCCTTGTTTTCAGGCATCAGTCTGATCGGTTATCTGGTCATTGCAATGATTTTGTCAGGAAAAATCAAGGGAGCGAATCTGCTGCGGAAAATTTATCTGATTCCCATGCTGTTGTCATCTGTAGCGATCGCACAGCTATGGCTCAAAATGTATCATCCAACGAACGGAGTGTTCAATTCCATACTGGCGTCGGTCGGAGTCCACAATCCGCCTGAATGGTTAGCTAATCCGTCCTTGGTGCTGTTTGCTTTGTTCATTCCGATTATTTGGCAATATGCAGGCTTTTATATCCTGATCTATTATGCCGGGCTGAAAAACATTCCCGAAACGCTGATGGAGGCTGCCCGGATCGACGGGGCCAGTGCCTGGCAGATTGCGACTCGTATCAAATTGCCCCTGTTGCGCGAGGTGATTAACGTGACGATCATATTGTCGATTGTCGGCTCGCTCAAATATTTTGACCTCATCTACGTCATGACGGACGGTGGACCGAATGGAGCCAGTGAAGTGATGGCCTCTTATATGTACCACCAGGCATTCCGCAGTTTTGATTTTGGATACGGCAGCGCCACATCCTTTGCCCTGCTGCTCATCTGTCTGATCGCTACGTGGCTGATCCGCAAGGTTACGGCTTCGAGTGACACAATCCAGTATTCATAATGCAGTCATGCAATAGATGGTGGTAACAAAGGACAGGAAGAGGGAGGAACGGACATGAAAACCCAGGCAGCCGCCAGCTATCCGCTTGGAGTCGCTACCCGCGGCAAAATGTTAACTCGGGTCGGTTATGCCGCTTTGTATATCATTTTAATCATCTTGGCGGTGACGCAGCTTTTACCGCTGGTGTGGCTGATGCTTTTCTCACTTAAAAATAATCAGGAAGTGTTTAACCTTCCGCCGTTTGCACTCCCGTCCCAGCCGCATTGGGAGAACTATATGAATGTTTGGACCAGCGGCAATATCGGGCGGTATTTTTTCAATAGTGTGTGGATTACGGTCATATCCGTGGCGTTGACGGTGCTGCTAGCCAGCTTTGTAACGTTCGCCATTACACGTATGCGGTGGAAAGGAAGCCAGCTGGTTCTCGGACTCTTTATGGTAGGACTGATGATTCCGGTCCATTCCACCTTGATTCCGTTGTTCAGTATGTTTCTCAAACTGCATTTAACAGACACTTCACTCTCCATCATCCTGTCGTATGTCGCTTTTAATCTGCCGACAACGATGATGATCTTGCTGGGCTTCTATTACGCCTTGCCCCGTGAAGTGGAAGAAGCAGCCGTTATGGACGGCTGCTCTGTCAACCGGATGTTCTTCCGAATCGTGCTGCCCATGACAACCCCGGTCATGGCAACGACATCTATTATTAACATGATCTATAACTGGAATGAGTTTATTTTCGTCAATACGTTCATCAGCTCGGACGAAAACAAAACACTGACTGTAGGCGTCCAAAACTTTATTGGACAATATACGACCGACTGGGGAGCTATCGGAGCTACGTTGATGATCAGCATTTTGCCCATTTTGCTCGTGTTTCTCATCATGAGTGACCGGATTGTGGAAGGAATCGCGGCAGGGTCAGTTAAGGGGTAAATCAAATTTTCCCTTATTAGAAGAGCACCCCCTAGTGTAGACATTGGATCAAACCTCTTGGTTTGTCTGATGAACGCTAGGGGGTGCATTTTTATGCGAGTCTAGTTTGAGTTGAAGGAAATACTTAATGAAGTAACTCCATAATTTTAAGTTTTTCTAGAAATTAAATGATGAGCAAACATTTGGTGTTTATTTATCATTCGTCCTTGTTGTCATTTCAATCCATACCTTACTCGTTTTGGTTATACCGCCGCACGGCGGCTATGCAGTCATGAAGGCGGCTAGCCTAAAACGTATCCTTACCTGTTCTATGTTAGCTCTCCAGATTGTTCGTTCACTGTAACCATCACGGCAAGTAGCTCCGTCGTTGCGAACAATTTGCAGATTAATTCTGACAATATTAATGGTCGGGCTATCTATCTCAAAAGATGCTTTGCCTTTTCAGCCTCCCTATCGGGGCGATGTATGCTACAGTTACGGTTGATTTCAAAAAACTGTGAGAAAAAGAACATAACAAAAACAGGTCAATTACGGTGGTATCTGACCATAATCAACCTGTTTGATGTAAAGGAATAGCGTTATTTAGGTTATAAAATTAAAGACTTAATGTGCGTACAAACAAAATGACGAAATCTTTATACGGGTATTACATGGGTTATATGTGTTATTGGTTGAATGTTGGATTCATTCGGCACTGGGTGGGATCTATTTCATCTACCCGCCATTCATATCAGAGGATATAAAAGACCACAACACGGGCGGCTAGCTCGCATTGTGGCATTGTTGGTTGTATTGTATGATCTTGTTGTCACTTTGTAAACCTACCTATTTTTCATTTTTTGATTGATTGGTTTACTCAACTCAGTGTGGAATTTTCACAAATTAAAAATAGCCTTTATCTTGTCCATAAGAAAATGCACTTGGTCTTTCTGTTCCGGACATTCACCAATAAATTTCCATACATATTTCTTTCAAACAATTATAGAAATCTGAACTGTTCATAATGATTTCGTTATATGAAGCAATGTTAATAAATATCATTATAAGTCAATTAGAAATAATAAGTTTTGCAGCCTATTGTTATGAAAATTTAACAACTCATATATTATCATCTCTATTGTAATTTATTAAGAAACTCCCTACATATTCTACCTGACAAATTATCAATTAATGCCATTTTTCTCAATTTATCCAAAAGTTCATTGTTATTTATTATACAATCTTTATTACTATCATTAATTAAAAATCTTAAAGAATCAATACACATTTCAAATAGTTCTTTGTCTGTTGTTTCAATAAGTGATAATATTATATTAATTTCTCTTGCATCATTTTCTTCTTCAAAGCAATATACTACTCTTTTTTGCCACTCTAACGACTTATCCATTATATTTCTTCCAAGCACTTCCCAATCTATTTCAGAAAATTTTTCCAACAAGGTCATCGCATCATTTACTCCAACATCATACCAATAATCATCTGAAGCATTCTCTCCAGACATTTCGGTTATTAATTTGTCAAATTCCTCATATTTCATAAATTTGCCTCCACTAATTTATTGGTTCAAATCCTGGAGTTGGTTTACCTCCCACCGGATATCCAGCAGTAATGTTATTGCCTTCTTTAATAACATCTATTTCAACACCATCTACAGTACCGCTATGCAAAGTTGTAGTTACCCCATCTGAAGTACGACTTCCAACTGCTGGCGTATCGCTAATTTTTTTTATAGAGCTTATAGTTTTCTCATCACTCCATGAATTAGGAAATACTGTGCTTTTTTTAAGCTTTGCGAGAGTTCCATCTGGAAACTGATGGTAAAATTGAACAAATTTAGTTCCGTCTGGATTCTCCCTGAGAACTTCTACTGCATAATTTGGATTTGCATTATTTACCACATTAGGAGAATGACCTCCTCTAAGTCCATTTTTACCTGGTATTCTCTCTCCCCCTAATATTTTTTGCTCCATCTCTGGTGATAAGTAAGATTCACTAGCTTTAGCCGTCCCCTCAGTTTTAGGCGCTTTCTCCTTTGGGTTGCCTGATCTTGAAGGCATAGCTTCTGATGTGTTCTCAATAGGTTCGGCAGAATTTTTGGTTGTAATGCTTTTTTGATCTATCTTTTGTTGAATTCTCCTCACATTTTCTTTTGCAAGCCTAGCACTCTCAGAAGCCCCTTCTTTTCCCATTCTGGAGAATTCATTTTTGAGGGCTCTACCTTCACCACCTCGACCGTCAAGTGGTACTGGCTCTGCTGATAAGTTTGCGTAGCTCATCCATCGTTGTTCCTCTGGAGTAATACCTACTTGATTGGATAAAATCAAAAAATCACCTGGATAATTTTGTTTCCAGTCATCGTAGTATTTAAAGTCTGGATCTCCATTAGCTTTACGTACTACCCCGTCCTCAGCACGGTAGCTTCCTAGCGGAATTTCAGGTCTATAATTTTCATATGCAGCCCAATGGAGATGGTCTCTATTAATTTTCTCATACTCTTCATCACTGATCTTAGGAGGAGTATTTTCTTTTTTTGCTTTAAGGGCAGCTTTAGCTCTAGCTTCTTTTTCTGCTTTAAGAGCAGTTTCAGCCCTAGCTTTTTCTTGTTCTTTATATTCCCTCAGCATTCTATCTTTAACACTTTTAGGTACCTGTTGATAGGCATGAACCATAGTTTTTGATGCTGCCAGCAAGTTTTGAACCAGCTCTAATGGGCCACCGGAATGCGCTAATTGACGTGCGCTTGTATACACTTTTCCCAGAATCCATTTGCTATAGTAGGCATGTCTCGCTTGCTCATGCTCATATTGAGTAATCAACCCTTGCATTGCTAAACCAGCCAAGTGTTTCAACGGATGAATGCCGTTCCCCTTACCGCCTCCAATCGTAGGAGTTCCTTTGCTCCGAACGGGGATAACTGCGGTTGCTTTTAGAATGACGCCCGCCGCAGGTCCACTTAACGCTCCCGCAACAACACCAGCCACTTTTCCCATCACTGGAATGGAGCCTAATAGCTTGGATACCGTGCCCAACAAAGAATTGGCCTGTTGAAGTGCAGCCGGACTTGTCACTTTAGCGGTAGGAGTGCTGCTTGATGTCTTAGCTGCTGATGGAGCTTGCGCCGCCTCGTAGGCTTTGATGCTCATCAATGGTGGCTCAGGCGCAGGAGGGAGGTCAGCTACGAAAACAGGAGCTTTCACCGTACCTTCCTGATAAATCACCGGAGCTTTGGTATCCGTCTCACCATCCAGCACCATGCAGCTAGCTCCGCCTTTTAAATACAGCGCCGTTCCAGCTTCCAATGAAAGTTCCTCGCCAGCATTGAGCTTCACGTGACCACCCTGAATCTGCACATTCCCCGGACTATCGATGGTAATGCCGTTACCTTCATGCAGTGTAATGGAAAATTCACCGGAGGTGGATAGAGTTAGTTCATGCTCAGACATTTCTACGCCGCTACCTTGCACATGTGCCATACCTTCACGTTCGGCTGTCCATTTGCGTGGCGTTGTTGTTGCAGTGAATCCGTTATATAGGCATCTTGTTCGCGGTGGGTAGGCAGATACAATTCCACCTGTTCCCCGATCTCAGGCATATCGTACCAGCCGCTATGCTCTTCCGCGACATAACGGGTGGCTACGGGAAACCAGCAGGCTTTGGCAGTATCTTGCTTCGAGTCGATGTCCAGTTGAAGCTGTACAAAATCCCGTTGTACCTTGAGCACCGTTCCTGTCAGCGAAATCCCGGTGGACAGATCGTTTTCATACCGGGCATAGCGGATATCCTGTTCGGATTGAAGATCGTAACGGGTACGCAGTAAGCCATCCGTTAATGTGGTCACTGCCCGAACTACGACCAGTTCTTTTCCTTGTCCTATAGGTAACGTGATGAGGTCGCCCAGCGCATAGTATTGCAGACTTTCGATCATATAGGTGACATACGAGCCAGCACGCTCTCCGGGCTTTTCCGTATCCAGTTCATGAAACGTTTTTCGTACACGATAAAATACTTCCCGTTCCACCTTATGCTGCTTGCCTTCTGGCATTCCAAAGAAAACCTTGGGTGAGGCTGCGGTTACCTCTGGCACAAGTACGGAGCCAAAGCGAGAAGCGAGACGTTTTAAAAACGCCCAATCCGTCTCATCATATTGTAAAACAAATGTCTCCAATTTGGCATGGTTGCTTACCGTATCAATGGCATCTCCGTACTGATATTTTCGAACCAGCGCAGTGACCAGATCATCATAGGTGCGGTGAATATCTTGGTAGGAGCGTCTTTTACGTTTGATATCCATCTGGTACGAATGGGAAGCGGCTTCCAGTTCAAATGTATACACGCCTTGCACACAGTGTACGGACATACGTGTAACAATCCCATGAAACAGCCTTCTCAACGATTGTCCCTGATCATCCAACTGACGAATCACAATCGGCTCTTGCTCCATATTTTGACCGATACAAGCTGCTCCCTGTTCTTCGGAGAGCATGCCGCTGATATGTAAATAGGCATGATCATTAATGGTACGTGTTATTTGAAGTAGATCGATGTGTAGGGGCTGAAAGGGACCATAAAAGCGTAGACTTTCATATCCGATCCCATCTGATAATACGCTCAAGTGAGTTCATGACTCCTTTCTAGATGCAACGGGTATTTCCAAGTGAAGCACGTCATCTTGTATTTGCTTCTGATTATAGAAGCCGAAGATGAGTACAAATGTCAGTCAAGATTGATATGTAGTACAAGGTTTGTACGCTATAAAAGAACGAGAGGTGATATTTAATAAACAACCCAGCATATGTATTTATCGGTTAAAAGAGAGATTTAGTTTACAGAATGACCCATTGGAAGCGGTATTTACAATGTGATTTTTTTGAATATTAGTTTTATGCATGATAGATAGAAGGGGGAGGAGAGGAAGGGGAGTTGTATTTTTCACTTCGAGAAATTAGCTTGTAATAGAAAACAAAAGCGCAATTAATATCAAAATATATACTGAAACCCTTTTTCCAATTAGAGCTCCAAATTCTTTAGGATTTTTATATCCAATGATTAAACTGGGAGTAAAAAAATACTGGTGGCCCTTAAAGATGTGTTAGGAGCCACCAGTAAAAACTAATTTGCGATATTGTTACATAATGAGAGCCAGCTATACTCTTACTGTATACTGTCCCAACACCTTGAAGGAATTAAAATAAAGGTGAGCTATCTTTCGATAAACACCTTTATTTTGATTAAGAATTATTGTCCAATTAGTTCTAAGATTTGTGTGTAAGCATTCCTATAATGATTGGGGTTAGGATCTTCTCCTATTATTTTGGGTACGTCGAAGTCAGACAGCAGGAAATGGTGTTTGGGTTGAACCTCATGCCTTGCTAAGCAGCTCTTGCAACAGGACAAGGGACAGCCGTCAATTGCAATGATGTCACGTCCCGATTTTGCTGTTCTGACAAGTGGTTTGACATCACCACCAACACCAGCAATGCAGGACATTTCAGCGACTTTTTCTCGATCCATTTGTATAGCGATCATGTTAGCGGTTTGTGCTGCGGAAGAACATCCAGAACATGAATAAACAAGAGGTAAATCAGTTCTTTTCATCTTTGTACACTTCCCTGTTTTTTTTGTGATCAATCACATTATTTTTGGTTTTAGACGAAACAAATTTAAATTGTTTGTATTTTAACTTAAATTTACAGGTTAGACCGTGATAATGGTCACGATAACATTTTTGCAAAATCTATTATAGGGCTAACTGTGTGTATACAATTCATCCAGATCCCCTTTTTAACTTAATTTTTCTAATAGAGAATTAGCCTTATCTAAATATAAATCTGGATCGTCATCCTTAATCACCATTAAAATTTCTTTAATTGTCTGTTTAGTTGAACTTTCTAGTTTCTCCAAAGTTTTACCGTAAGAAATTACTAAATCTTTTGAATTTAAAAGTGTCCGATAGATTCTCTCTGCCCAAAATTCCGCATGGGGTAACATCTTGGGAGTGCCCGAAGCTGATTTGTATAATAAACCCATAATATGTATTTATCGGTTAAAAGAGAGATTTAGTTTACAGAATGACCCATTGGAAGCGGTATTTACAATGTGTATTTCTGGAAGCAGGAGATATCGGAGGGGAGTTTTGAGAAGAAAAAAGCATATAATATAGATGGTAAGAGGGAGTATAAGAAGATATTTATAAAAGATTGAGCTTTAATGAGAGAGGAGGGTTCAGGTTATGCCAAAAAACGATAATATGCTGGCCATTCTATGGATGCTGAATTCCGGTGTAAAAATGACGGCAAAACAAATATCCGAAAAGTTAGAAATAAATATAAGGACAGTCTATCGGTATATTGATGCACTATGTGCCAGTGGAGTGCCTATAATATCCGATACGGGTCATAATGGCGGGTATAGCTTGCTGAATAATTTTATTAGAGCACCTCTGCTATTTGATATGGAAGAAAAAAAGGCACTCCTACATGCTGCTATTTTTGCAAAAGAGGCTGGATACCCTTTGAGTGAGGCATTAGACAATGCGACATCAAAATTGAAAATGTATTCGAATCAAGAGCAGGAAAGTATACTTAGCCGTCATTTAGCCGGATTTGAAGTGATAAATCGCATGGGAGATCCTTCTCTTCAGCCGATATTGGCAGAATTGGAACAGGCTGTAGCCAACGAATTCTCTGTAGAAATGGATTATCGCACAAGCCATGAAGAACAACCCAAGAATAGGATGATAGACCCCTATGGAATGGTTTACTGGAACAACAAGTGGTATACTGTTGCATTTTGTCACCTAAGGAATGAGATCCGTAGTTTTCGGGCAGATCGGATTCTACAAATCAAGCGTACTCAAATCATATTTAAGCGTTCCGAAGCTTTTTCGGCCCGTGAATTTTTTATGAAAAATCTGTTACCTGATTTAGTGGGTAAGGACGGTTTAATTTCTTTAACTATCGGAGGCAGGTCAGAGGCATTGGATGACTTATGTCTGCATTGGTTTTTGGGGCATCATCTGAAAGAGCGGGCATCCAATCAAGCCATCTTTTTGCTTGAGGAAAAATCACTTCATACATATGTCCCTTATTTACTCCTAACCTACGGGAAGTCCATTCAAGTCATCGAACCACAGAGTTTGAAGAAAAAGCTTGTTGCTGTTGCGTCGGAGTTAATGGAATATTATCAACGTTAAAAGCTTCACTGACAGCAGATGTCAGTGAAGCTTTTTTATAATGAGGATAATCATGGATTACCGAGGGGTGGTATTACTTGATAAATTATAAAATAAGGAGAATTCGTAAATGAATAGTACGGTATATCTTTATGTGTTTGACACCATGGCAGACTGGGAGATTGGTTACTTAACTGCCGAACTGAACTCGGGAAGATATTATAAAAAGGGGCTGGTTCCATCCAAAATAGTTACCGTGGGAATGGGAAAGACTCCTGTAACCACAATGGGGGGATTGAAAATCCTGCCTGACATCAAACTGGATGAATGCAGCATTGAAAGCGCGGATATATTGATTTTACCCGGTGGAGATACATGGACAGAAACCATTCACCAACCCATCTTAAAAATCGTTGAGAGGTGTTTAGAGGAAGGTATATGGGTTGCTGCGATTTGTGGTGCTACCATGGGACTTGCCCAGACAGGATTGCTGAATTCACGTTGGCATACAAGCAATGATCTGGAATACCTCCAAATGACCTGTCCCACCTACACGGGCGAAAATTATTACAAAACGGAGTCTGCTGTAACGGATGGAAAACTGATCACTGCATCTGGAACAGCTCCGTTGGAATTTTCCGTACACGTTTTGAAAGCTCTGGGTGTGTTTTCTTCTAAAACATTAGAAGCCTGGTATAGTCTAAATAAGACTCGTGCATCCAAATATTACTATGAGTTGATGGATTCAATCCAATGAAGGTATAAGCATAAAATTGAACTGTTACGATCATTTAAAGGAGGAGTAAAAATGACTGAAAGCAGAGAATATACGGGAGTGTCAGGTAAATATACAAAGAATGGAATGCCCAACGGCTTTACATCTATTACCCCTTTTATTACAGTGAAGAATCCTTCGGAAGCAATAGAGTTCTATAAAACAGTTTTCAATGCAAGGGTTAAGGATATTACTGAATATCCTGATGAGAATGGCAATAAAATCATTGTTCATGCTGAATTAGATTTTGGAAATGGTTTTTTGCAGCTGGGAGCAGCGAATCCGACATATCAATTGGTTTTACCACCAGATGAAGGCAATGCGTGTTATTCTTTAGGAATTTACGTAATGAATGTTGATCAGGTCATTGAAAAGGCGGTAGCAAGAGGAGCGAAAGTAAGGGAGCCAGTGACAAACTTTGTTTCAGGTGATCGATTCGGAAGTATATTGGATCCTTGTGGAGTGAGATGGTCTATTATGACCAGGATCGAGGATTTGTCAGAAGAAGAAAGTAGTCGTAGGGTTGCTGAATGGGCTAAAAGCTTTAGTGGAGAATAAAGGCAATCATTTTTTTGGTAGAATGCGTTAAAGGTGACTGCCTGCTGAAATGATGTAATAGAAATTCTGGTGGCCCTTAAAGATGTGTTAGGAGCCACCAGTAAAAACTAATTTACGATATTGTTACATAATAAGAGCCAGCTATACTTTTACTGTATACTGTACCAACACCTTTAAGGAGTTAAAATAAGGATGAGTCATCATTCGATACACATCTTTATTTTGATTAAGAATTATTGTCCAATTTGTTCTAAGATTTGTGTGTAAGCATTCCTATAATGATCGGGGTTAGGATCTTCTCCTATTATTTTGGGTACGTCAAAGTCAGACAGCAGGAAATGGTGTTTGGGTTGAACTTCATGCCTTGCTAAGCAACTCTTGCAACAGGATAAGGGACAGCCGTCAATTGCAATGATGTCACGTCCCGATTTTGCTGTTCTGACAAGTGGTTTGACATCACCACCAACACCAGCAATGCAGGACATTTCAGCGACTTTTTCTCGATCCATTTGTATAGCGATCATGTTAGCGGTTTGTGCTGCGGAGGAACATCCAGAACAAGAATAGACAAGAGGTAAATCAGTTCTTTTCATCTTTGTACACTTCCTTGTTTTTTCTTTGTGATCCATCATGGTATCTTTGGTTTTAGATGAAATAAAATTAAAATTGTTTGTATTTTAACTTAAATTTACAGTCTAAACCGTGATCGTGATCACTACAATATTTTTACAAAATCTATTATAGGGCTAACTGTGTGTATACAATTCAGCCAGAGCCCCCTTTTTAACTTAATTTCTAATAGAGAATTAGCCTTATCTAAATATAAATCTGGATCATCATCCTTAATCACCATTAAAATTTCTTTAAGTAAGAAATTACTAAATCTTTTGAATTTAAAAGTGTCCGATGGATTCTCTCTGCCCAAAATTCTGCATGGGGCAACATTTTGGAAGTACCCAAAGCCAATTTTGGTGAATAGATGCTCATCTTTTGATGAACATGAATTCTGTTGTTCGCTGGCGTAGTGCTTCCTTAAACCAATCTGGCCAATTTGACATAACATATTTGCCCACCGTAGTTTAGTGTGTTTATGTTAAACTCTGATGAGGAGAGATAACAAGTCATTGTTTTTGTGTAAAAAAAAGCTCATCCCTACTCAAAGATTCAAGTTGGAATAAGCTTTGGAAAATTTTCGTTTAGATATGGGGAAATTGTAGTAGTAACTTATCAATGAAGTTTTAAACCATCTATTACTACTATGAGGAAACTTGGCTTAATATGTTTTTAATTCGCTTATCTAGTTCCAATTTTTCTTTTTCTAACAATTGTTCTTCAAAAATATCTGCTATGTTAAACTGCTGTAATTCTTGTTTAATTAGTTGTAGCCCATCAATCTTTGATAGCCCTTGGTTTAATAAGTTTTCAGCTAGTGTTGTGTACACGATTAATTTTTCACTTAATGTATTTTTACAATCACGTTCAAATCGCTGAAATACACTAGAAATAACTTCATCCGCCAAGACATTTTCTTCGTTAACTTGTTTAAAGAAAACATTAACTTCATTTGTCAATTCATCGTAATACCAACATACTCTTGGATAATAGTCTAATATCTTATTTTCCAACTCTTGTAATACAAAATTCTTACGATTAAATAAGTCACTGTATTGCTCGGAGGTTAATTTTTGTTCTTGCTCAATTAAATTAAAATCTAGTTCAGACAATCTTTTGCTTAAATTGTTTTTAACAGTATACAAAACTCTTGGAAGAGTTAATAATATTTCCCCGTAAACGACATTAATTAAAGCTTTGTCTGTTTCACTTCTATTCATCAATCCTTCAAAATCATAGAATGTTCTTGCAATTGCTTCTTTACTACTCATCATTTCTTCATTTTTATAATCTTGGTAATTCTCAAGGATACTATCAATTAACTCATCATAACTCCAAGCCATTTTTTAACCACCTTATTCAATTATTTAGGGTTAATAGTCACGCCACTATTATGGATAACCTCAATTCTAACGTTAGGATATTCTTTGTCAAATTGTTGGATGATTTCATTACAACTTCCACATGTATCTTTTTCAGTGAAAAGCTTAATATTTCCTGATGCATTGTGATTATCACCTAATTTATCTGCTACATCATTTAAAATTTTATATTCTGTATCCCCATCTCTCATATATATATTTCCTTCTGCATCTGGAGCTTCGGTTGCCTTGAATTTTGGATTGTCGGGTTTGAAAGAGAACTCTTCGGTTCCAGGTATCTTTTTAGCAGAGCTATGAATTTTACTATGGGCATAAAAATCTTGCTTCTCAACTCCTGACACCTTCACTTCTGCATAAGCGAAATTACCTGTTTCTTTGTATTTGTTGGACAATCGACCTCTGGCCTTCGCAACCTCTTCAATAACATGTTGATCCATTACAGAATCGATTCGACTGGTTGGAAATCTGTTTACCGTTCCCTGAGCAGCCTCGCCTGGCTTCTCAACTTTATTAGGTTTTGAATTTGAAGGGTGGAGTGGCTCTGTTTTTTCATTTATGATTTTAGGACCTGGACGAACAGGTTCTTTAACTGGTGAATTTAGTATGGTTTTCGGCTTGAAAAATGAACCGGCTCCCTCAACGATCGCTGCTACACTAATGATATTGGACAAATGGTCTGGTGATAAAGGATCTTCAGGTGTCAAAGCTCCACGTATAGCTTCTGTTATTCCAAATGTAGCAAAATTGATTGCGTCACTACCAGAGTTACCCTGATTACGTCCGCGCTCCATATAGGCTTGATACAATCCTTTAGGTATACCAAATGACCAATAATCTAAAAATTCACCAATTGAGTTTCCTGCATTTTGATACCTTACGTTATTAGCCTGCTCTATGCCTTTGTATAATTCAGCTAGGCTGTTTGCTGTTTTTTGAGAAGCATGTGCCTGCTCCATGGCTATTTGGCTTTTTATCATCGCACTACTACCCGTATAATCCAGGTAACTATCCCACCAAGACTTAGGCTTCTCAACTTGTTGTTTAGACTGCTGCTGTGCCATGCGGCTGTCGTAATCGGCTCTCCAGCGTTTTCTTACATCTTCCGGAACTTGCTGATACGCATGAACCATGGCATTCGATTCTTTCAGTAGGTTTTGAACTAGTTCCAATGTACCACCGGAATTCACAATATGACGTGCACTCGTATACACTTTCCCTAGAATCCACTTGTTATAATAGGCTTGTTTAGCTTTCTCGTGCTCGTGTAGACTGATCAACCCTTGCATGGCCAAACCAGCCAAGTATTTTAATGGGTGAACTTCGCTCCCCTTGCTACTGCCTCCAACGGTAGGGGTTCCTTTGCTCCGAATAGGGATCGCTGCGGTTGCTTTCAGAATCACACCCGCCGCAGGTCCACTTAGCGCTCCCACAACAACGCCAGCCACTTTCCCCATTACCGGAATGGAGCCTAATAGCTTGGATACTGTCCCCATCATGGCATTCGCCTGTTGAAGCTCTGCTGGACTGGTGACTTTTGCTTTAGGGGTAGAGGCTTGGCTGCTAGCTGAATCCTTGGCTGCTGATTGAGCTGCTTCAAATGCTTTTATGCTCATGAGTGGCGGCTCAGGTACAGGAGGGAGGTCAGCCACGAAAATAGGAGCTTTCACCGTACCTTCTTGATAAATCACCGGAGCTTTGGTATCCGTCTCACCATCCAGTACCATGCTGCTGGACCCGCCTTTTAGATACAGCGCCGTTCCAGCTTCGAGCGAAAGTTCCTGCCCAGCATCGAGCTTCACGTGACCACCCTGAATCTGCACATTCCCCGGACTGTCGATGGTAATGCCGCTACTTTCATGCAGTGTAATGGAAAATTCACCGGAGGTGGATAGAGTCAGCTCATGCTCAGACATTTCTACGCCGCTACCTTGTACATGTTGCCATACCTTCACATTCGGCTGTCCTTTGGTGTGGCGTTGTTGTCGCAGTGAATCCGTGACATAGGCATCTTGCTCGCGGTGTGTAGGCAGATACAATTCCACCTGTTCCCCGATTTCAGGCATATCGTACCAGCCACTATGTTCTTCGGCGACATAACGGGTGGACACTGGAAACCAGCACGCTTTGGCAGGATCTTGCTTCGGATCAATGTCCAGTTGAAGCTGTACAAAATCCTGCTGTACCTTCAGCATCGTTCCTGTCAGCGAAATTCCAGTAGCCTGATCGTTTTCATAACGGGCATAGCGGATATCCTGTTCTGATTGAAGATCGTAACGGGTGCGTAGTAAGCCATCCGTTAGTGTGGTCACGGCTCGAACCACGACCAGTTCTTTGCCTTGTCCGATGGGTAACGTGATGAGGTCGCCCAGCGCATAGTATTGTAGACTTTCGATCATGTAGGTGACATACGAGCTAGCACGTTCTCCCGGCTTTTCCTCATCTAGCTCATGAAACGTTTTACGTACTCGATAAAATACATCTCGCTCCACCTTATGCTGCTTGCCTTCGGGCATTCCGAAGAAAACCTTGGGTGAGGCTGCGGTTACCTCTGGCACGAGTACGGAACCAAAGCGGGAGGCGAGACGTTTTAAAAACGCCCAATCGGTCTCCTCATATTGTAAAACAAATGTCTCCAGTTTGGCATGGTTGCTCAATGGCATCTCCGTACTGATATTTTCGAACCAGCGCAGTGACCAGATCATCATAGGTGCGGTGAATATCTTGATAGGAGCGTCTTTTACGTTTGATATCCATCTGGTACGAATGGGACGCGGCCTTCAGTTCAAACGTATACACGCCTCGTACACAGTGTACGGACATGCGCGTAACAATCCCATGGAACAGCCTTCTCAACGATTGTCCCTGATCATCCAACTGACGAATCACAATGGGCTCTTGCTCCATATCCTGTCCGATACAAGCTGCTCCCTGTTCTTCGGAGAGCAACCCACTGATATGTAAAAAGGCATGATCGTTAATGGTACGTGTTATTTGAAGTTGTTCGATGTGTAGTGGTTGAAAGGGACCATAAAAGCGTAGGCTTTCATATCCGATCCCATCTGATAATACACTCAAGTGTGTTCATGACTCCTTTCTAGATGCGATGGGTATTTCCAAGTGAAGCACGTCATCTTGCATTCGCTTCTGATTACAGAAGCAGCAGATGAGTACAACTGTCAGTCAAGATTGATATGTAGTACAAGGTTTGTACGCTATAAAAGAACGAGAGGTGATATTTAATAAACAACCCAGCATATGTATTTATCGGTTAAAAGAGAGATTTAGTTTACAGAATGACCCATTGATTGGGGGATTTACTATGTTTATTTTTGGAAGCAGGTGATACGGGAGGGAAGTGTAACATGCGCTAATATGGAAATAAGGTGATACGCCACATGGTTTGCCATTACGATGCTTTTCGTGTTGCCAAATCAGATACTTAAACCAAAATCGATCTAATTTTAATAATGGAGTGATAGAATGATATGGGTTCTTGTACCTTTAAATAGTGGGAATATTGAAGATTACTTACCAGACTTATATGATTGGAGTCTTACTGAAACCGAAAAAGAGCAACATACTTGCCGACCCATAAACGAACTACCTCCATATAACAATTATAAAGTGAATGTACTGAAGAGACTTGCGAATGGGCTATTAATATATATCTTAGTTGATAAAAGTAACAATAATAAACGGGTAGGCAAGATACAGCTTTTTGACTATAATTCTCGAAATAAAAGTGCCGAGATCGGATATTACTTGCCTTTAAAACATAGAAAACAAGGACATGCAAATGTATTACTTGAGTTATTTATAAGCACTATTTTTGAACGTAAGGATTTGGAGTTGAATAAAATTTATGGAACGGTTGCGGCATGTAATCAAGCATCCATAAAATTATTAGAAAAATTCCATTTTAAGCTGGAGGGGACTTATCGAGAGCATTATTGGTTTAGTGATGGTTCTATATGTGATCAATATCATTATTCTTTGCTAAGAAGAGAGCAGGTAAAAATAGAAGGCAATTAAACTATTTTTGAATGGAGCAATTAATTCCAACTATATCCTTACCATTGCCTCGACACATGTGGAGTGCGTGGTAGTAATATATCGAGATGAGAAACATTGATATGCAAGAGATGGAAAGCAATTTGAAAATGTCCCCACGCTCAAGAAGTTGTAGGAGGGTTGAGTGCGGGCATATATTATTTTCATTCAAAAGGCACGTGGAGCGTATACCCCAGAGATTTGCAAACACTTCGTAAAAAGAGCCGCTTTTTCATATCTTTATAGGTACGTCATGACCTGAGCCTGAAGGAGGAGAAGTAGCTTTTATAATGAGGGATGTCCTGTAGCTACCCATTCACCTACAATTAGCAAAAAGCATAGCCAGTCTGCCAGAAAAGCTACACCACCCAGCGGCGTAATTGCCTCCATTAAGCGCTACGGTCAGAAACATAGCACTGCACCGAATCCTAAAAGTGGGTCATTCGTCAAAGTATTCTTTCGAAATCGACTGCCTGCGTCAAATGCAAAAGGATAGGCTGTTACTATGGGGATTGCAAACGTAAAAAATGATGAAGCTCATAGAAAATAAGCAGCTGATCCTCGGTTGAGGATGGACTGCTTGTTTTCACCTCTCTACATCTATCTTCCAATTCGGATTCCTTATTTAAACTTTGCTTGGGTTTTATGAAGAGGAACGCTTTTCACGCTAATATGGATCGAGTATTCCGAAGGACACTTTTCATAAAATCGGAGTCAGGAGATACATTACCAACAATTTTAATTCTACGCTTTCTAACATCCAGACTTTTCATTTGATCGGTGAGAGCAACGCCGCTAAAGGGCAATCCGTCTGGTAAAGGAACTTCGAATGCGTAATTTTTAGATTGGTTCGTGATGGGGCACATGACGGCAAAACCAGTCAACTCATTAAAAGGTTTATCAGATAGTGTGATTGCGGGCCGGCGTCCAGCTTGTTCGTGTCCGGCTTGTGGATCAAAATCTAGCCAGACCAAATCTCCGCGTGCAGGAATGATCAAATCAATTCGTCTCCCTCAATACCAAGATCAACTTCGTTGTGACGTGGCGAATCTGTTTTAATCTTTGAAAGTAGCATAGCTAAGTGGTCGCGCAATTCTTCATTCGTTTCTTGAGGTTTTATGAGAGGCCGAAGGATAATTTCTTTTTCAGATGTTACGATCATTTCAACCTCAGAGCCTTCCTCCAAATCAAGATGTTTAAGTAACTGATTCGGAATACGGATCGCAATGCTATTTCCCCATTTGCTGAGCGTAGTAGTCGTCATGAGAATCATACCCCTTCTCGTTTTATCTTCCAATTATACCCCATCCTTTGCATGATGTATATACATATGATATACATTCGAAAAGAGTTTGATACATAAAACGTGATGAGTTTTTATTTAATTTTGGTAAAGAAGTACAAGAAAAATATTATAAAGTAGCGAGATTACGTGCTCACAGGACTACCTAAATAGACTGGAGTTCAAAAAAAGAATATTGTAAAAGCAGTACGAGGATTTTTTGATATTAAGAACGGCGGGTAATGAGAGCAAATCGAAAAGTCTGTTATATGGAGGACAGTGCAAGGCGGGATTTTTGATGCTAGGAAATAATCATGAATTTTTGAAAAAAAATATTATATCATATTTACCTCTTATTATCAATGTTTAGATAATCGGATAGAGACGGAAGAGTGCTGACATTTGGTTTTTAAAATAACGATTCTAACGTGATATGAAGTATCACACCGCTAAATAAATGAAGATATGGTTCATGACCTAATTCATGTAATAAAGTCAACACAACACATTCAAACAGGTGAATCAGTCTATGGCAACTAACATATTAGTATAATTGTGATGATAGCAAGAATATCTCTATCAGTATGGATAGATCGTAAGAGCCATTATGCTACCAAGAAAAGTGGTATAAGCAGACATAAGCAGCCGGAGAAGTACGAGTTACTCTTCCTTGGTAGATCCATCTTATAGTTTAAGAAAAAGATTTGCTTTTGCTAGTTTTTTTGCGACTGAACTGGATGCGGTCATGTCCCGTTCTCAGTTGCAAAAAGAAAAGCCTGTGTAGCTATGTTCATCGCAGGGCACCCTTGATGTTGATATCCTTTGGAATCATCGCTACCTAGTATCATAAAGGAACATTTAAAACGACTAACCGTAGATTGGCGGAAAAGATTTGCGTACTATGCTTTATAACATACAGATTTATTTTTGATGGTTTGTACTTTACTTGATAACGCGTTGCAATAAGACATGGACGGTATTTTGCATGAGTTTTTTCAAAAAAGAGAATCACTGATGTAACAAAGGAATAGTTGGAACGCTCCCCACACCTAAGCAACAACAACCCAAGAGAATGTTGGGGCGGAGAACTGTTCACGAACAACCACGGAAACCCTTTCACAATTGGCTTGATAATCCGCTAAATTAAAAAAACTAAATGTTTGAACACATCTGCCGAAAAATTATAGCATGGTGTTCCTCACACAACTTTATCCTACAATTTGACGTATGAGCGTTGCCACTACTCATGGCGTATATGTGGTTGAATGCGGACGCAATGCATCCACCTTAAAAAGAACAGAAGGTAGAGAGGAATAGGATTGGTTCAGGCGCACCCGATTAACAACTATGGTGAAATTGTCTGAAACTCTAAAGCGTTATGAAAATGGCATACTAAGGTTTTAAAGCCGAATGTACAGCGTCTTGCTTAGAGGTATAAATAGATCTATAAAAGCTGCAAAGGGGAAAGACTGACGGTTACCTTAACGTGCAAAACTTGTTTGCTATGGTGTATATGAAAGCAAAGAACAAGCTTAACCTCCAATGTTCTAGGTTTGTTACGTTTTAACAATTAAATGGATAAGTCTATGATTAAATTCTAGCTGACTTTACCCAAGCAGTAGAAAAAAGAGGGCTTTAATTGAAAAGAAGTATATCAGAAAAGAACCGCAGACAAATTTAAAATAGAAAGCAGCAGAGTTTCAGTAGCATTAGGTATTACTGAAAAAAATGAATATGAGTATAGTGAATGGAGATAGATTGAATATGGAATTTATATGAATAAAATTCTATTCAAATCCAAATATAGTGTCTATAATGAAAAAAGAGGTGAGGGTAATGTATGAGCACAACATAACAACAAGGTTACCAGGAAAAGACTACATTCAGTTTGGGAAAAAGATATTGTTGACACAGCTTCCTTTTAGATACTTGAATACAATTTTTGAAGTGGATGAGTATGTACAAAGGCAGCTTGATGTTAGAAAACGAAATCAAATTAGAGATTTTATTTTAAATGCAGCTCAGAAAGACTGGTTTTATTTCTCCCCATTTATTTTTTCAGCTCGAGGAGCTTTAACGCAGGTATCAAATGGTTGGGAGATGCCCACTGATTCTAAATTAATTGTATTAGACGGCCAGCATCGGATAAGTGGTATGAATCTCGCAATTCAAAGAATCCAGACAAGTATTTACAATACAACAACGGACACAGATGATGAAGAAATAGAATCGAAGAAAAAAATATTAGAAAAGCTTAATAATTATCCAATATCTATGCAAATTTACTTAGATATTGATACACAACAAGAAAGACAGCTTTTTAGTGATATCAACACTGAACGTAGAGAACTGCATGGTGGGCTAATTGTTAAGTATGATAAACGAGATCAGTATTCAGAACTTGTCCGCGAAATTTCTCATGCCTTAAAATCTGAATTTGAGATTGAAGAAACACTCTCAAGACTATCGAGACAAAATTCAGCTCTAACCACATTGGTAGGCATGAGAAGGTGTTTGATAGCTATGTTTGAAGGGAATTTAAACATTAGGGAGGGAGAAGAGTCTTATCAGGAGGTTAAAATTAATGAAATTAAACCTATAGCCATCTCTTTTTTTCGTAAATGGATTGAAATATTCCCCCAAAAAGCTAATAACCGTACTAAGTATGTATCAGGTATTACCACAGTTCAAATTGTACTTGCAAATATAGTGAATTATTTAAAAAGAAATAATGATATTTCATATATGGAGGCAATTAACTTGCTGGATAACTTGAAAAATGAATGTACTTGGAAGCATACAGACCCCATTTTTTATCCATATTATGATAAGAGTAAAAAAAGACTTGCTGGTTTCAGTAGTGCAACTGCTATTAATAAGCTCACTAGTTCTTTCCTTGAAATTATTGAAGCAAAAAGAGGTGATCTTAACATATGAGTTATCGCAATGATTTTAAACAGTCTATAGAACTGTTTAAAATTAAGGATTTGTTAAAATATGTTGCTGAGGATAAAGTGAAATTTTTTGATGTAAGCCAAACAAGGATTAGAGCAATTCGAAATTATATTGTGGAAAATATTCTGAATAATGAAATCTACTTACCTCCATTGGTTGTTGCGAGATATTCAGAAGGAGAGAATGAAAATGATCCTTTTTCTGAGGGATTAACCATTATAGATGGGAATGGAAGATTACTTGCTCTTTCACAAATTTCTACTGTTATTGATCAAAAGCAAAAGTCTATTGATCCAAAAGAACTTGCTCAAAGTGAATCACTAAGAATTTTCATTGATGAAAGTTCTATTGCATTACAGATTTACGAAGGATTAAACCAAGAAGAAATTATGCAAGCGTATGTAGACTTTAATACTAAAGGCAAGAAGGTAGCGCTCTCAAAATTAATCGCTTACGATTCAAGGAATGAAATTAATCGAATATCTAATGACGTTCTTGAACAAAATATGGATTTAATTAGGGCGAAGGTAGAGAGAGAACTTAAAAGTTTAATGAGGCCTAGTAATACAAGTTTTCTTAACTTATCGCAATTAAGAAAACTTGTTTCAATCTTTTTAACCTGCGAGTTAAAAAGTGAACTGCCGAAAGGAAATATTAAAAATAAACTAAGTTATGATGAAAATATAGATTTGATAAACTCATGGTTTCAGTTTCTTTTTAAGCTGCACCCCCCTGATACTATTGGAAATTATCATAAAACAATGTTGGCATCTTTTCCATTACTGCAAGCCCTTGCATACTATGCTATTTTAGGAACCAAACACATGAACTTTGAAAGCAAATTAAAGACAGTCCAAGAAAGGATGTCTAAGCTCGATGTGATCAATTTTTCTCCAGATCAGGAGCAATGGGAACTATTTAAAGGAATACGTAGAGGTAAAGAGAATTACTACTATCTCTCGGGTAACAAGGATGACATCTTAAAAATAGAAAGATGGTTAACAAAAATCACTCGAAGGGAGGTGAGTACATATTAATTCAATGGACCTCTCCCCTATAGTTAAGCTGGACACTACGCTATAGGGGGAGAGGGCATGTTGGAGTATACCAACATAATGTTAGTATACTCCTTTCATCTTGAACGACAAGTTCATGAGAAAGGGCAGGTGAATCAAAAAGAAGATGGCGTATTTAATTAAACCGAACACATTAGTGTTATTACCTACGCTTGACTCGTCAGGATGTTGGATCACGCAGATATATGAGGAGATGCGCACGTTTCAAGATCCCAGAATACCTATTAACCTATTAAAAGATACGATGTTACATTACGGGGCTGAATATGACGGGGTGCGAAAAGCGGCCAGATTAATGACCGGCTATGGAAATAAAATCCCCATTTGTATAAGTCCTATTTTGAAACTATTTATGTTTCCAACCCGTTCTTCCAAGACTAAATCGGATATTTGGTTAATGGAAAGTCAAATTGCAAGTGTAATTACACAAGGTGAGAATACGTCTAATATGCTATTTTACAATGAAATTACGATAACTGTACCTTGCACTAAAAAGGAGATTGAGTCGGGCTTAAGAAGAGTACTGAAGTACCGCCGCAAGCTAATGGAGAGAAATCATTTTAAAGGAATAGTAGAGAATAGTTAACAGCTTAAGAGAATAATCTGAAAGTGAACTCACTATACAGAGTTCACTTTCAGATTTTTTTATTTTAAACCTACATTATCGGGATTTTGTTTTTATATGCTACGTATCCACGTACCACATCCGTTATCATCCTTTGCTACACTTTGAATAAAAAGGAGATGATAACTTGGATACCCAACCCAAGATACTAAAGAGCGTTGGACATACGAAACTATCTGAAAATACAGCTGAAGAATACGAAAGCTTGATACAGCAAGAAGACGAACACATGGAGAGACTTAAAACATGCACAAAGCTCATTTGGGATGCGCTGGCTATTATTTCTTAAAAGGCAAGCATACTGCACATGGAAACAGTCAAAGAAGCGGCCGATCATCTTCATATCATGGAACTGGATTTACGCAGGAAATTGTTTAAGGTCCGTTTGAAAAAAAGTATTTTGGCAAACAAAATGAAGCAAACCCAAGCATAGCAGCGGAGGGGACGGAATCGTTCTGAAGAAGCGGAGCGTGCGCCTTTGAACCCGGATTTTTACCGTTAAAATATAATCAAAAAAATCTGGGGGCAACAGCGATTGGAAGAATGATCCGTCTACGTAGCGTCCTTGGTTGCACGTACAACCTCTTTAAAAAGCCAAACCCGATATGACCTCTTACGGTCTGATCGGGTTTTCCCATTTTCCCTCTCCCAATCTCCACACATGAAATCTTCGTCCTCCCCCAAATCACTCGCCGCCCAGATAGTTACACCCACTCCCAACATCATGTATAGTAAAGTTATGGGAAATAAACATGAACCCGCATATTTTCTTGAACGAATATCCGTACAATAAGAAACATGGCAAAAACGAGGAGGAACGTGATGATACATCCAACACAGATTCAGGATATACTGCAAGTCGCGCTGGAGACGGGCGGAGATTTTGCAGAGGTGTTCGTTGAGGACCGTACCAATGGACAACTGGGCATGACCGGGGGAGTCGTGGATACGGCGCTGTCAGGCCGGGATTTTGGGATTGGTATTCGGATCATGAAGGAGCATTTCTCGGTGTATGCCTATACCAGTGATATGAGCGAACAGAGCCTGATTCGACTGGCCAAATCGGCTGCCAAGGCCATTCGCAGCGGTGGAGCACCAGGGACACACACCATTACACTCCATCCCCACGCGATTCCTAACCAACATCCGATTGCGATCATTCCTGACGCTTCACAGAAACGCGCCAAGATTGACATGATGAGACGGGCGCATGAGGCAGCAAGCCAATATGATCCTTCCATCACGCAGACTTCCATTGGGATTAGTAACTCAATCCAAAACGTGCTGATCGCCAATAGCAACGGGCTGCTGGTGGAGGATACCCGTACGTATACACGCATGAGAATAAGCGCGATTGCGACCGATGGGGAGCATAGACAATCCGGGTTCCGTGGGCCGGGAGCGTATGCAGGGACTGAATTCTTGGAGAATCTGAATATCGAAGAAAATGCGAGACACGCCGCTCGTATTGCGACCACGATGGTCAAAGCGGGATATGCACCTAGCGGCAGACTGCCTGTCGTGATTGAGAATGGCTTCGGCGGCGTTCTTTTTCACGAAGCATGTGGACACGGGTTGGAATCTACGGCGGTGGCTCATGGAACCTCAGTGTTTGCCAATAAGATCGGGCAGCAGGTGGCTTCACCGCTTGTCACGGCTATAGATGATGGAACGATTCAGAACGCGTGGGGCTCGCTCAATATCGATGATGAAGGAGCGCCGACACAGCGCAATGTATTAATTGAGAACGGCATTTTAAAAGGATATCTGATCGACCGTATGGGCTCGCGCCAGATGGGTGTACCTGCAACGGGGTCGGGACGAAGACAATCCTATAAATTCGCGCCTGCGTCCCGTATGAACAATACGTTTATTGCGAACGGGGATTCGACCCGTGAAGAAATCATTGCCAATACGGAGTACGGAATCTATGCCAAATCGCTGGGTGGTGGTTCGGTGAATACCTCGACGAGCGAGTTTAATTTTGCAGTCGAAGAGGCGTATATGATTCGCAACGGAAAAATTGCCGAGCCGGTCAAAGGCGCAACGCTAATCGGCAAAGGGATTGAAACCCTGCAAAATATTGATATGGTCGGCAACAATCTGGATCATGGTCAGGGGATGTGCGGCTCGGTCAGCGGAAGTCTTCCGGTCAACTGCGGACAGCCGACAATTCGAGTGTCCGAGATGACTGTCGGCGGACGAAAGGGGGAATAAGCGATGAATATTCAGAAATTTCAGGAAGCGTTGTTCACAAAAGGCCGGGAAATCGGCTACGCGGATATGGAAATCTACTATGTAAATGGACGTTCTACCTCGGTGAAGGTACTGAAGGGAGAAATTGACCAATATACCATCGTCGAAAACGGTGGACTTTCCTTCCGGGGCGTCATTAACGGGAAAATGGGCTATGCCTCTACGGAGAAGCTGGAACCGGACGTGATCGACTTTTTATTGGATGAAGCACGCAGCAATGCTGACATATTGGAGAGCGAGGAACAGGATGAGCTGTTCGCAGGCTCTGAGAGTTATCCTGAGCAGCCTGCCTATGCCTCAGCGTTGGCTGACACGGCTCCTGAGATTCTGATCGAGGCGGCGCTAGAAATGGAACGTACAGCGCTTGCCACAGATCCAAGGATTGTGATGGCTCGGCATTGCTCGGTCAGCATTCGTGAAAATGAAGTCCTGATTGTGAATACCAAAGGGCTGCACTGCCATCGTCGCAAAAGTCTGGCGACCGCTTATGTGTATGTGATTGCAGCAGACCATGACGAGACCGTTACCGGGGGCTGGCATGATTATTCGCTGCGAAGTGTGGAAGAAATCGATATTGCGGATGTGGCGCATAAAGCCGTAAAAGAGGCTGTTTCCAAGCTGGGTGCGCACACGATCCAATCGGATAACTATCCGGTCATTTTCCGTCATGATGCAGCAGCGCAATTGCTAGCTGCGTATACGTCGGTATTTTCAGCGGAGTCGGTGGATAAAGGCTTTTCGCGATTGGCTGGGAAACTGGGGCAAAAGGTGGCAAGTGAGCATATTACGCTGATTGATGATCCGCTGATGGAGAACGTTCCCGCAGGCAGTACGTTTGATGCCGAAGGCAGCGCAACGCATCGTAATGAGATCATCAAGGACGGCGAACTACGGACGTATTTCCATAATCGCAAGACGGCTCGCAAGGCTGGGGTGGAAAGTACCTCTAATGCTTCCAAGGGCAGTTATAACGGTAAAATCGGTGTATCGTATCATAATCTATATGTGGAACCAGGCACGTCTACGTTGGAGGACATGATTCGCAAGACGGATCGCGGGCTGATGATCGTCGAGCTGCAAGGGCTGCATGCGGGTACGAATACGGCGTCCGGTAATTTTTCGTTGGCTTGTCTGGGATACTGGATTGAACAGGGGCAAGTAGTCAGAGCAGTCAATCAGATCACCGTATCGGGCAACTTCTTTGACGTGTTGCAGCAGGTAGAGGAAGTTGGCAACGATTTGCGTTTTACGGGAAGCTGCACATCCCCTTCGCTCAAGCTGGCTGCACTCTCGATTTCAGGTTCCTGATGACTGGAGCGGCCTTCTTTTTTCAGACTCACGGGCTGTTCCTGACGTTTTAATTGCTTAGCGATGACAGATGCCTGATGCATCGAGGTATGGTAAAGTAGGAGAAAGTCTTTGAAATATGAAAAAAAGGCTTGGTTACAGCACCGCGACAGGGTATTATAGACAATAATATATTCGAAAAAAGGTTCGAATTGAATTTTTATTGGGGGATGTATATGAGATATATAAGCACTAGAGGTCGAGTAGAAGCCAAGGGATTTATTGATACCGTGCTCATGGGGTTAGCTGACGATGGAGGTCTGATGGTACCTGAGCAGATTCCGACCGTGTCGGCAGCTACGTTAGAGCAATGGGCTACATTGAGCTACAGAGAGTTGCTGCTGGAAGTTTTTGCGCTGTATATCAATGATGAGATTCCTCGTGAAGATTTGGAACAGCTGGTGGAGCGCAGTTATGCGAGCTTCCGTCATCCAGAAGTTACGCCAGTGAAGAAGATCAACGATTCCCTGTCTATTTTGGAGCTGTTCCACGGGCCTACGTTCGCGTTCAAGGATGTGGCGCTGCAATTTATGGGTGAGTTTTATTCCTACGTGTCCAAGAAGCAGAATGAGATCATTCACATTTTGGGTGCAACCTCAGGTGATACCGGGGCGGCAGCGATTCAGGGCGTGCGTGGCAAGGAAGGCATTAAAATCTGTATTTTGCATCCACACCAAAAGGTGAGCAAGGTACAAGAGCTGCAAATGACGACAGTTGACGATGAAAATGTACTGAATCTGTCCGTAAAAGGGAACTTTGACGATTGTCAGAAGGTCATTAAGGACCTGTTTGCCGATCTGGATTTCAAAGCTAAACATCATTTGCGGGCAATTAACTCGATTAACTTTGTGCGCATTTTGGCGCAAACCGTATATTACTTTTATGCTTATTTCCGAGCGCAGGAGTCTGCCGGTACGAAAAAGATTAATATCAGCGTGCCATCCGGCAACTTTGGCAATATCTTTTCTGGCTTTCTTGCGAAAAAAATGGGCTTGCCGATCCATAAGCTGATCATTGCCACCAATGAAAATAATATTTTGGAGCGCTTCGTGAAGACAGGCGAATACAAGCCAGGTGACTTCAAAAGCACATACAGTCCTTCGATGGACATTCAGGTGGCGAGCAATTTCGAAAGATATCTGTATTACTTCCTTGGAGAAGATGCAGCCAAGGTATCTGAATACATGAATAACCTCAAAACCGAGGGACGGATTGTGATCGGTCCAGAGGATTTACAACGAGTACAGCAGGATTTTGAAGCTCTGGGTGCTTCGAATGAGCAGTGTCTTGAGCTGATCAAGAAATACAAGGCCGAATACGATTATTTACTGGACCCGCATACGGCTTGCGGTATTGCCGCGTATGAGGCGTATAATGGCGCGGACGACGTTTGTGTGACCTTTGCGACAGCGCATCCGGCCAAATTTGATGAAGCCATCCGTCTGGTGGACATCAAGCAGGAGTTCCCAGCGCAAATTGAACAATTGTTCTCCAAGTCGCAGCATCAGCAGGTGGTAGAGCATGACGAGGCAGAAATTGTGCGTCAGCTTGAAGCCTTTTATGTGTAAAAGAATGGGAAAGGAGGCTACGCCCTGCGCGCTAGCCTCTTTTTTATTTCCATATTTTCCAGATATGCTGTATGTTTTAGTTTCAATTTGTTCACATTATAATGCCATGTGGAGTAAGGTGTTAGGGTCTTAGAAATCGTGAAAAAAGCCTGTGAATCAAGGGATTTAACTTTAGGAAACTAACAGACAATGAGAGGTTCATAGAGTTATTTGATGAAGGATACAAAAATTTTTTATAGGCGAATTAGATGTATTATTATAAAAAATCATGTATAGTTAACTAAATTTTATGAATACATAAAGTTCCACTCTCGAAGGTGCAGAATAACGTCGTTCCGTCATTTAACAGAGGGGCTAATTATAAAAGGGGTGTATTAAATAATGACCATGATCCGTCCAGAGCAGAGTCAACAAGCAGCAGCCGAATACGTGCAGTCCGTTTTTGAGAAGGTTATCGCGCGCAATCCTCATGAGAATGAATTCCATCAGGCCGTCAAGGAAATATTGGATTCGCTAATTCCGGTATTGGCTAAGCACCCTAAGTATATGCAGCAGGGGCTTCTGGAACGGCTAGTGGAGCCGGAGCGAGTCATTACCTTCCGTGTACCTTGGGTGGATGATGCGGGGGTTGTACAGGTCAACCGCGGCTTCCGCGTGCAGTTTAACAGTGCGATAGGGCCTTATAAAGGTGGACTTCGCTTCCATCCGTCTGTATATCTGGGAATCGTCAAATTTTTGGGTTTTGAGCAGATTTTCAAAAATGCATTGACGGGTCTTCCCATCGGTGGTGGTAAAGGCGGTTCGGATTTTGATCCCAAAGGGAAATCAGATAACGAAGTGATGCGTTTTACACAAAGCTTCATGACTGAGTTGTATAAATATATTGGTCCAGATGCCGACGTTCCGGCTGGGGATATTGGAGTAGGTGGCCGCGAGATCGGTTACATGTTCGGACAATACAAGCGGATTCGCGGAGGACATGAAGGTGGCGTCCTGACGGGTAAAGGGATTCATTACGGAGGCAGTCTCACACGTACGGAAGCGACTGGCTACGGTTGTGTATATTTTGTAAACGAGATGTTGCAGGCGCAGGGATCGTCCTTTGAAGGAAAACGCGTCGTCGTGTCGGGCTCGGGGAACGTATCCATTTATGCGATTGAAAAAGCACAGCAGCTCGGTGCTACAGTCGTGGCATGTAGTGACTCGAATGGCTACATCTATGATCCAGACGGTATCGATCTGAAGCTGGTTAAGCAGCTGAAAGAAGTGAACCGTCTGCGGATTAGTGAGTATACTCAAGAGCGTCCAGGCGCAATCTATACAGAAGGCTGTTCGGGGATCTGGTCGATCCCATGCGACATCGCACTGCCATGCGCAACACAGAATGAAATTGACGAGCAAGCAGCCCAGCTGCTGGTAAGTAATGGTGTAAAAGCTATAGGCGAAGGTGCCAATATGCCATCCTCGCTCCAGGCCATTGAAGTGTTTTTGGACAATGGGGTTCTGTTTGGACCAGCCAAGGCAGCCAATGCAGGCGGAGTAGCGGTCTCGGCGCTTGAAATGTCGCAGAACAGCATGCGCCTTTCATGGACCTTTGAGGAAGTGGATGCCAAGCTGCATGATATTATGAAAAATATCTATGCTAACAGCGTGAAGGCGGCTGAGGAATACGGCGTGCCAGGCAATCTGGTTGTCGGAGCCAATATCGCAGGATTTGTGCGTGTGGCCGACGCAATGCTGTCCCACGGGATTGTCTAGCTAAACAGAACACCTCCTTGTTTCTATTGCACTCAACTATTTAATAAGCAAGCTAATGAAAGTAGAAGCTGAGCGGCTCTGTGTGAGTCGCTCAGCTTTTATTTCGAAAGAGGCACTTTATTTTTCTCAGGGACTTGATTTATTTTTAAAGAGGATGTATATTACTTGATAGATCAATAATTGATGGATCAAAAGGTTAGAACACGAAGCCCAGCGATATGCTTAAGGGAGGAGAGATTGATATCACCCAGACACCATCCGAGGCTGAGTATATTTTTGAGATGTTGCTGCTACTGAACAAGCAGATGAGCTCCAAGTTTGAGCGTTGTGCAGGAGTCAGCGCATCCAGATTGCAGCTATTGTGCAAGTTGTATCAGGTGGAGGAGATTAGTCAAACTCTGCTGCAAAAAGAGGTTGGCATTGACGGTGCAGCAGTAACGCGTCATTTGAAACAACTGGAAGCGACAGCAATGGTCACACGACGCACCAAGCCAGAGGACAACAGGGTTACCTTGGTAAGCCTGACCGATTATGGGCGTGCGCGCATTGTCATCTTTAAGCAGGAGCGCTCGCAGTTTGTAGCCCAGCTGCTACAGAGCTTCGACGAGACCCAGCGGCACCAGCTAGCTGATATGCTGCAAGTTATGAATAGTCATATATCCGATATGGACTGACCAAAATTTTAATATTACTACATCCCCAGGGGAATAAGGAGAGATTTGAATGAGTAATGCGAGCACATCCAATATTGTAAAAACGAATGATTTTAAAGAAATCGCACTGGGACGCCGTTCGGTAAAAGTATACGATCCATCCGTGAAGATCAGCCGCGAGGAAATGACAGAGATTTTGACGGAAGCTACACGCGCACCATCTTCCATTAACCTGCAACCTTGGCGTTTCCTCGTGATTGACAGCCCTGAAGGTAAAGCAACACTGGCGCCATTGGCCCGTTTCAACCAACGTCAAGTGGAAACCTCTTCGGCAGTTATCGCTGTGTTTGGAGATTTGAACAACTTTGATAATTTCGAACAGATTTTTGGAGAAGCTGTAGAACTGGGCTATATGCCGAAAGACATTAAAGAAATGCAACAGGAAAAAGTGGCAGCCCATTTTGCAGCGCTTGATCCAGTTGTGAACAAAGAAACGGTTCTGATCGACGGTGGTCTGGTATCCATGCAGCTTATGCTGGTGGCGCGCGCTCATGGCTACGACACCAACGCTATCGGTGGTTATGAAAAGGATAAAATTGCTGAAGCCTTTGGTCTGGAAAAAGATCGTTATGTACCTGTCATGCTTATTTCCATGGGTAAAGGAATCAACGAGGGTCATCCGTCCACACGTTTGCCTATTGATCAAATTGCACAGTGGAAATAAAGGAAAAGAGCTAACATCTAAACGCAAAATAAAAAACAGGCGGACAAAGGAACTCCCTTTGCTTCGCCTGTTTTTTATTTGCTTAGATGAAACGCAGATCACGGGGCTTTATCACGTTGTCAGTCTTCCAATTATGATTTCACCGTATTGGCTCCCGACGTCTCTGCAGGGTCAGCGATGTCACTCTGAGGACGGTGATAGTGCTTGGGCCATGTAATTTTGTGCGAAGTATGGCTAAGCTCCTCATAATATAGCGGGTCTTTCTTGAATAGGCGTATGACCAGATGGAAAAAGAACCATCCGTTAATCACCAACAATAAGAAGCTGATCAGAACACTTACCCATGGAGAGACTTGAGACCACAGCACAGGTCCACTCAGTAAGTAATTAAGCCCAAAATACAACCAGTACAAGAGACTGTAACGTTTTATAAGCTCCCACAGGGAAATCCGTTGTCCTGTCCCTGTAAGATGAATACGCACCAGCCATTTCCCTGGAGTTCGTCCATTCGTCAGGTAAGGAACCACCATAAAGTATACCCCACTGGTAACCCAGAAAGCAGCAGGGACATGCAGGGACTCCATTATGCCCAGTAGCCCGGTCCATACGATAGAATCCACGAAAAAGGCTACGCCCCGTCGGGTACCTACTGTTACAAACGGTGCAAACAGCCCAGGTTCTGTCACTTTTAGGGTTGTAGATGATACAGGCGCGCAAGTAGGAAGTACCAAAACAGTTGCGGCAGGAAAATCTGTAGAACTTGATACGATACCTTGGAATGCCGGAGACTATACCCTGCAAGGAAAAGCAAGTAAAACGGGATATTATAATATTACGATTGATTAAGGAGTTGAATTATGGTTAATAGTAAAATCAAGAAAATTGGTGTAATTGGTGTGATTTTCGTTACGTTAACCATTATTTTGTTTGTTCTTATCAAGTTTATCAAAATGTAGAAACAGTCCATAATTACTTCTCTCCTAAGATAACGTCAGTTATGGCTATAGAAAAAGAAACAATGGAATAGTGTTAAATTTGATGGTCAAGATTCCATCAAATTTGATAGTGTTTTTTGGGATAAGACAATCATAAATGATGCAAACAGTGCAGGTAATGCACTTATGAGAGTTAAAGATGAAAAAGGAAATGTCGTAATTGATGAGTTTCAAGTGTCTCCTGGGAATAGCAAACAATTAAGTGGTTTAAATAAAGATCAACAGTATTACTTTGAGATCAAAGCGCCAAAAGGACAATTCATCATCAATGCAATATAGTGAAAGAAGGGCATCCCTTGGGATGCTCAGATTGTCGAGAAACCCCGTCTTTTTGAGACGCGGGTTCTTTTTCTTTACATAATAATGGTCTGGTATCTGGGAGAAACGGGGTGTTACCCCTGTTTCTCCAGGCGATCCAGGTGGATCGCCATCTTCTTCATGTTCTGCACGGTTGCCGTCATGAGGGCTTGTTCCCTGACGTTCGGAAGTCCGCGCAAACGGCAATAGCGAAACCCATGGAGCTCTTTGGCATCCGCGAAGCTTCGCTCAATCGTCTCTTTTCGTTTACG